>JADLDC010000418.1 GCA_020846885.1 Acidobacteriota bacterium
ACAGCCTGTCGTACTTGTTTATGATCCTTCAACAGATCCGTACGCGGGCAGCCGCGGACCCGCAGCACATTGTATTGCCCGAGGGCGAAGACCCGCGCACCGTGCAGGCGGCCGATATCTGCTCACGCGAAAAGATCGCGCGGATTAGCGTGATCGGAAATGAAGAAAAGGTACGGGCCGCGGCAAGCGGGGCCGGAGCAAATCTCAACGGCGTTACAATAATCGATCATCGGAAGGCCTCCGATTTTGGCCGTATCGTGACACTGTATTACGACCTTCGCCGGGCGAAAGGCACGACGTTGGAAGAAGCCGAGCAGACCGTTAAAGACCCGCTCTATTACGGAAACCTGCTCGTCCGCGAGGGCAAGGCCGACGGATCGGTCGCCGGTGCTACGAACACAACGGCACACACCGTTGCCGCCGCGCTGCGGTGCATCGGCGTTCGGCCGGGCTTTCGAATTGTTTCGTCGTTCTTTTTGATGACGGTCCCGGACAAGAAATTCGGCGAAAAAGGAGCGATGATCTATGCGGACTGCGGCGTTGTCATCGACCCCGACGCCGGCGAACTGGCCGAGATCGCCATTGCGTCGGCTGACTCGTGCCGTGCGTTATTGCAGGCGGAACCTCGTGTCGCCTTACTCTCTTTCTCCACCAAGGGCAGTGCAAAGCATAAGTCGATCGACAAGGTCATCGAAGCATTGAAAACGGTCCGCGCCCGAGAGCCTGAACTGAATATCGATGGCGAACTTCAGGCCGACGCGGCCCTTGTTCCATCGGTCGGCGAATCTAAGGCCCCCGGTTCCAGCGTCGCCGGACGGGCGAACGTGTTGATCTTTCCCGACCTGAACGCGGGCAACATTGCCTATAAGCTGACGGAACGCCTCACGGGCGGAACCGCGATCGGCCCCATCCTGCAGGGACTCGACCGTCCGTGCAATGACCTCTCGCGCGGATGCAAGGCTGAAGATATCGTAGATGCCGTCGCGATCACCGCGGTGCAGTCTCAAGCGCGAAAAGCTCTGTAATACATCAATACCTTGGCGAATGTTCGGTCCACGGACGAACAAATGACTGCGGCGGATCGCTGATGTCGCCAGCGGCGATCTTGCGGCGTCTCTTTTCGGCGTACATCGCTTTGTCGGCCTGTGCGATCAGCTCATCAAGCGGCCGGTCATCCTCTATCGCAGCCAAGCCAATGCTGCAGCCGATAAGATACGGCTCGGGGCTTTCGGCGTTATGTTCGTCGATGCGTTCAAGGATGCGGTCGACAACAAGCTGAGCATTTTCGCCGTGGGCGCCGACCGAAAGGATGACGAATTCATCGCCGCCCCAGCGGGCGACAAGATCGGCGTTGCGCACCACTGACGAAATAAGCCGGCCAAGCGTTTTAATGGCGTACGATCCTGCCTCATGCCCATACGTATCATTGATCGCCTTTAGCCCGTCCATATCCGCGAACATCAGCGAAAGCCCGCGGGCCGTGCCGCTGTGTCGTTCAAGCTTTAGTTGATGCTCGGCCATCGTCACGAACCCGCGCCGGTTGTAAAGGCCGGTCAGCTCATCGGTCAACGAAAGCTCATTTAATTTCTTTTGCGCTTCAAGCAGTTCCGTCACGTTTTGCGCGTGGCCGAGAACGTAAGGTTCCTTGCCTTCCTCGGCCGCAAGTACGTTGTAATACCGAAGCACCACACGCTTGCCGTCTTTTGACTCAAGTTCAAGAAGCCCGTTCGCCAATCCCTCATGAGTCACCTCGCGGAGATATGCGTCAAACTCCGGCCGGACCGGTGCCGCAACGAACTCCCGCAGATTCCGCCCGATCATCTCATCCTGTGAATATCCAAGAAGATGAAGCGTTGCACGGTTGACCGTGCTCAGCCGCCCTTCAAGATCGTGAACACAGATCAACCCCTGGCTGTAGTCGAACAACTCACGATAACGCATTTCCTTGTCCGCCAGTTCGGCCTCGGCCTGACGGCGGTTCATATCGGAGCGGTGAACTCTTGCACTAAATATCAGCCCCACCATCAGCAGAAGGCACATCTGGACCAGGATCGCCGCCGCACCGCCGAAACCGGTGTCGTATAGGCCGCGTTCTTCGCCAGTCAAACGCAGCCATCCAATTAGCGTTGGCAGAACAATAACGACCGGTACGAGACGCCGAGCCGATGCACCACCAAGACTGTCGCTTGCGAGAAGCTCAACCAGGGGAAACTCACGATTCTCGCTCAACAGCGCAACTGCCGCAACCATAAACAGGAACGCCGTATGCAGCGGCATACCGTTTATCCCGGACAAACCGTAGAAAGTGTTCGCACTATATAGATGTCCCAGCAGCGAGGCATACGCGGTTGTGATCACAAATGTCGCCAGGACACCGCACAGATGGCCAAAACCTCGAGACCGGGCGAGGATAATGGCGGCCCCAAGGAATATAAAGTTGATCGCCGACACGGGCGAAACGCGGGAATGTGTCGAAGCGGGGTCAAGATTTGGGATCAGGGCCGTGTCTATCGGGCTTGAGATCTGAAATGTATATGCAGCGAGGACCGCGATCCCGCCGATGGCGATGATACAGCCCGAAACAGCCGGCAGCCACCGAAAGCGTTTCGTGTGGTGACCGTAACCCGAAAGCACGAGCGCCAGGCCAACAAGAAAGAATCCGCCCGCCCCCGCGGGCTTCATTTCAGGAAATCCATCCAGGACCGACTTGAACACCACAATATCGGCCCACCACCCACACAAAACCGCCAGCGGCAGTATTATGAGAATAGCTCCGGCGAGAGAAATGGAGCCTTGTTGAAATTGGGAACGAAACAAAAACATCCGCGAAAGCCAGAGGTAATATAGGTCTTGTTTAGAAAGCGGGAGTGAAGGCGAGAGCGCGAGGCCGCCTGCTTAACAAAGTTTAACACAACGCCGGCGGCGCGTGCAATGATTTGGACCCCACGGTCGTGGGTGAGTTAGAATTTTTGGCCGGTACTTTCCTTGCGGTCTTGTTGTCTCCCTCAGTGTCGTCCGCGTTAATTCGTTTTCTTCACCACAAAGGGCGCTAAGATGAAGACACAAAGGCCTCAAACGAATTGAAACTGGCCTCATCTCGAAATTTACATTCCTGGCGGGACTAGCGCGACGATGTCGGCCGTTCCAAACTCAATTGAGATGTCCTTGCCGGTCAAGCCTCGGCATCGAGTTCTTCTTCAAGAAGCTGGCGCTGGTATAGTTCTGCGTACTCGCCGTTGAGCTCTATCAGTTCATCGTGCGTGCCGCGTTCGATGATGCGGCCGTGGTCGAGGACGCAGATCAGGTCGGCGTCGCGGATGGTCGAGACGCGGTGCGAGACGATCAACGCCGTGCGCCCGGTGCGGATGTCGCGGAGATTGTGAAGTATCTTTTCCTCGGTGTAAGTATCGACCGCCGAAAGCGAATCATCGAGGATCAAAATTCGCGGCCAGCGCATCACCGCACGGGCGATGGCAGTCCGCTGTTTTTGCCCGCCCGAAAGCGTGATGCCGCGTTCGCCGACCAGCTGTTCGTATCCGCCAGGGAAGGACTTGATGTCCTCGGCCAGGCCGGCGATCTCGGCTGCTTTTTCGACGCTTATTCCAACGCTGAGACGCTGAGACGCGGAGGAAATTGAGGCTGGCTGTGCACTTTCTCTCTCTATGGCGGGCGCCATTTTATTCAACCTTCTATTCACATCCACCTCGGCGTCTCCGCGTCTCTGCGTTGGGCCCTCTACGCCAAAGGCGATATTCGCCGCCAGTGTATTGCTGAAAAGAAAAGTTTCCTGCGGGACGAATCCAATTGCCCGGCGAAGCTGTTCGAGCGGGTAATGCTTGACCGGCACGCCGTCTATCAAAACGGTTCCGTCGGGTGCGTCCATTAACCGCGGGATAAGGCTGACAAGCGTAGATTTTCCGCTGCCCGTCCGGCCGACAAATGCGACAGTCTGGCCGGGTTCGATCTTCAGGTTAATGTCGCGCAGGACCGTGCGGTCATTTACCACGGAGGGCACGGAGTTCGCAGCGGTAGAAGAAGATGTTTTCTCTGTGCTCTCTGTGCCCTCCGCGGTGAAATAAGAAAAGCTAAGGTCCCGAAACTCTATTCCGCCTTTTATCGGCGGCTGCTCACGCGCGTCGGGGCCGTCCTTGATCGCGGGCTCGGTCTCAAGAATTGCATCAAAGCGTTTGAGCGATGCCGTGCCGCGTTGGTAGAGGTTTACAACATATCCAAGTGCGATCAGGTACCAGATCATCCGCTGCAGATAGAGAATGAACGTCGTAAAATTTCCGGCAGTTATCTCGCCGCGAACCGCCATCGGCACACCGACAGCGACGATGATGACGAACCCGAGGCCGATAAAAAAGAAAAGCATCGGCCGCATGGCGGCGGCAAATTTTACAAGACGGATATTGCGGTCGGCATATTCGCGGTTGAGCTTTTGAAACTCTTCGATCTCAGAGTCCTCCTGTGCGTATGCCCTGACGACGCGGACGCCTGACAGATTCTCCTGGGCCCGCGCGGTTATGGACGAGAAATACTCCTGGATCTTCTCAAACCGCTTGTGGATCTGGCCGCCGAGGAATTTGACGGTCAGCGAGACAAGCGGCATCGGGATCAGAAGCAGAAGCGTAAGCTTTGCCGAGATGCTGAGCAGGATCGGCAGCACGATACACAGCGCGAACACCGCTTGAAAGCTATACAAGATCATCGGCCCGACTATCTGCCGGACGGCCGCAAGGTCGTTCGTCGCCCGCGCCATCAGATCGCCGACCCTGTTCTCATAAAAAAAGGACGCGGGCTGGTTGACCACGCTTTCATAAAACGCCTCGCGCATATCGAATTCGATATGTCGCGATGTATTGATCAGGATCCGCCGCTGCAGGTACAAAAAGATGCCGCTGACCAGGTTGACGCCAAGGATAAGCAGCGGATAAACAATGATGTTCCGCCACGTAAAATTCTCGCGCTCAGACAAAA
>JADLDC010000419.1 GCA_020846885.1 Acidobacteriota bacterium
CGTCGCCCGCCTGCTGTACGGCGAGCCGTATGAACGCTGGGAGATGTCCAATTTTCGAAACGAAGAACACGTTCGCTACAGTTGGTCACGCGGCGAATGCACAAATAATTTAAGCGTAACGCGCGGCTCGAGCGTCGGCGTGCCTGAACCGGGTTCACATGGCGAATTCATCATCGAACACTACTGGGGTTATACAAAACGCGGCGAAGACCGAACCGACGAATACAAGGTCGAGCACCCGAAATGGGAACTTTTCACGGCGGACGCCCCGCGTATTAGCGTCGATTTCGGCGCGACCTACGGCAAGGACTTCGCCTTTCTGTCGGACGCAAAACCGTTTTCAGTAATTCTTGCGGCCGGGTCGGACATCGCCGTTTATAAAGGGCAGACGATCCATTATTAACTGAGCGCGTTTCACTGGATTAAACTGTATTCCTCAGTGGATACTTCTTAATATGGCAATTATTGGAATAGTTGCAGTCGCAAAAAACAACGCTATCGGCAAGGGCGGCAAGCTGCCGTGGCATTATTCGGCGGACCTTAAATTCTTTAAGCAGACCACGACCGGCAATTCCATTGTGATGGGAATGAACACATGGCGCTCGATCGGGCGGCCGCTGCCGAACCGGTTGAATATCGTACTCAGCCGCTCGGCGCAGATCGACCAGGCGGAGAACCTTATATTTCTCCGCAGTGAAAAAGAGGCGCTCGACCTTTCGCGATATTTGAACTGCGATATGTATGTGATCGGCGGGTCGAAGACGTTTGCCGAGTTCTCGGACTACATTCAAAAGTGGATCGTGACGGAGGTCCCGCTTGATGTGGCAGATGCGGATACGTTTATGCCGGCCGATTTCTTGCACGGGTTCAATCGCGTCGAAGCTTCGGACATTGATGACGGCCTCCGGGTTTCTGTTTATGAAAAAGTGTCCTGAGTCGTGCGACTTACTGATCGCGACAGTTAGGTGTAGAATAGCCGCAAAAAGGAGGCACTTCCTATGATGGGTGGTAGATCGTGGGACGATTGGATCGAAGAATACGCCGAAAGTCACCAGCATCCAATAAACCGGCTGATGCACAGTTTTGGCATTCCGATGATCGCGATAGCTATCGTACTCATCCCTGCCTGCTTTTTCGTCGGCGGACTGTGGCGCATAGCTTTGGGGCTTTTCGTCATTGGCTGGACACTCCAATTCATCGGCCACTATTACGAAGGCAAGCCGCCTGAGTTTTTCAAGGATTACCGATTTCTTTTCGTGGGACTGCGATGGTGGTTCAAGAAAGTACTTGGCATAAAATGACCTGCCAAATATACTTGCGATCAATTTACGCCGTTCAACTGGTCCCAGGCACCCTGAAGTTTTCGCAACAATAATACTTGCCCGCCGTGGTATGCATTATGGGTGTTAACATCGGCGATCAGGTCCGCCCATGTTTGTTCGGGTTTGGTCGGGACCGGTTGTGAGAATTTTGAATCGTTCGCCTGGTCGATATGGGTCCGCCATTCCTTCATAACCATGTCGAATTTTCCGACCGCCGTACGCCAGGCCTGCTCCGTGCTTTCGTTTAAGCGGAATGTTGCGTCGTTATCGGCAAGGTCATATTCATATTCGATACCTTTGAACCGCTGCATATAGGCATTATTGTAATAGGTCAGATGGGTGAGTGTTTCCCAAATCGAGTTGTCCGAACCCTCAGGTTTCCATCCGGCCTGATCGGCCGTTACGCCATCGACCGCATTGTTCACCGCGACGAACCAGCCGTTCTCGCTAAAGCACCGGTCAAATTGTTTCAGCAGTAGTTCCTTGATCGTCATCATTTTCCAGCCTCTTCGTCGAGAAGCTCGCACACCAACCGTCCAACAAACTTTAGTTTGTTGTTCTGGGTTCGCGTACATTACGCCCTTACTCACCTGCATGCTTCCGCATCGAACTCACCATCCTCGATGAATCTCCCAGCGGTCGATGATCTGTCCGTCCTCGACGACATTGTAATGCGAATGCTGGGCGGCGGTCAGGCAGGAATGGTTTGCAAGAATACGCACTCGGTCGCCGACTTTCAAATTATCAAATGCGCCGCTTTCGACGGCATCGATCTCGCCGTGCTCTTGCGACAGGCCGGTGACACGCATTCCGGTTTCGTTTCCATCGATATCGAGAACGCGGCCGTATCCGCACGCCGGATCTAGCCCGACCGGGCCGCGATCTTTTGATAACGCAACGGCTCCGGCATCGACGACCAGCCGGTTTCGGGTCTTGTCTTTGTGGATCACCGCCGCAAGGACAGTCAATGCCGTGTCTTCGAACGAGCAGCTGCCAAGCGTCGCCTGAAAGTTATCGAAAAAAATGTAGTTGCCCGGCCGGATCTCATCGATACCATCGAGATGATCGATCGTTGAGATAGTCGGCGTCGAACCGATGCTGACCGTCGGCACGTCGATGTTCTGGCTTCTTAATCGTTCCGCCAACTCGACCATCGAATCCCGCTCATGCCGTGCGACCGCGAGTATCTCCTCTTTCGACTTTGCATCATAAGAATGTCCCGCATGCGTAAGCAGTCCCGCAAACTTTAGTTTGCGGCTGTTTGTTATCGATCGCGGAATCTCAACCGCCTCCGCCGCGTGCGTCTCAACCCCGACCCGATGCGTGCCGACATCGATCTTCACAAACACATCGAATAGCAAACCCGCATCAACGGCCGCCGCGTCCAGCGCCTTCACCGTCTCCGCATCGTCCGTCAGCAGATTCAGCTTGATCCCGCCAAGCCGCGCGATCTCGACCGCATCCGCAAACTTCCCGCGTTCGATCGGCACCGCATATGTGATATCCGAAAACCCGGCCCGCGCAAACGCTCTTGCCTCGGCCAACGTCGAAACCGTTATCGCCCCGTCATGCCCCGCCGTCTGCAGCCGCGCAACCTCGACACACTTATGCGTCTTAACATGCGGCCGAAGCCGAACGCCGTTGCGGCGCGCAACCTCGCTCATCCGCTCGGCGTTACGGCGAACGCGGGCTATGTCGAGTAGAAGGCATGGCGTCTTTAGATTATGCATTCAGTAAATGCTACTCGGGCAGATTCAGCCTGCGCAGCAGGTCCTTGTAGCGCGGCTCGTTTCGAAGCGGGTCGAAGATATAATCCGCCGACAGAAATTGCAGGCCGGTATCGCCCTCGGCCAGAGCCTTTTCCAGAACATCGAGGGCCCTTTGATTGTCGCCCAGCGCGGCGTATAGCCCGGCGAGCGAGGCAGGCGTCGCTTCGTCGATCTTCGCCTCGATCTCTCGTAGAAGGGCCTCGGCGCTCGGACGATCACCGCTGTTTGCATGGATCGTGGCAAGATCGATCCGATAATCGATAGTTTCATTGTCCATTTCCAGCGCCTTCTTCAAATCCGCGATGGCTTCGGGAAACATCTTTTTTCGTCCAAATGCATTCGCGCGATTGACATATGAATCAGGGTTCTCGGGCGCAAGGGCGATCGCTTCCGGGGCTTCGGCAAGCGCCTCGTCAGGTCGGCCGGCCATTAAGAGGCGATACAGATGAACGTTTCGGGTTGAAGTCCTCAGCGGATCAAGTTCGATCGCTCGTTTCCCCAACGCTATTGCTTCATCGTGCCGTTTAAGAGCAGAGTAGACGATGGCCAGATTTGCCCGCGGAGCGACGTAGTTCGGGTTGATTCCGATAGCTCGCCTGTACGCAGCCTCAGCCTCCGACCATCTATATTCAAATTCCTTTGCAGCACCGAGCGCGTTCAGGACCTGGTCGGAATCGGGAGCAATCTCCATCGCTTTCTGAACCGCAGCCGCTCGTTTTTCAAGGTAGGACCTTCGTTCGTCCCGGTTGCCCCAATTTGTCATTACTCCGTAGGAAACAGAAAGAACCGCGTATGCATTCGCAAAAAGCGGGTCTGCGGCGACGGCCCGCTCGAGATGATCGATGGCCTTCACGGAATTTTCACGCCCGCCCCTTGCCCTAAAATACGTTCCCTTCAAATACAGCTCGTAGGCTTGGGGATTCGTGGTTTCGCCCTTCGCGAACATAGCTTCCTGCTCACCGGTCAGACGGTTTCGCAGTTTTTCGGAGACGGTTCTTGCGATCTCCCGCTGAATGATGTGCATCTCCGAGGCTTTTCGATCGTAGGTGTCGCCCCAGATCTGCGTCCGGTCGGCGGCGTTGACCATCTCAACCGAGATCGTTACGTCATCGCCCCGCCGCTGCACGCGACCCGTAACGATCACTTCGACCTTAAGTTTCTGTGCCGCCTCCGCCGGATCGACCTCCTTACCCTTGAACGTGAACGCGGAGCTGCGGGCGATCACCTTCATATTCGGCAACCGCGACAGATTATTTATCAGAGCCTCGCTCAATCCGTCGGAGAGGTACTCGAACTCAGCGTCGCCACCGACATTTGCGAATGGCAGTACGGCGATAGAGCTGATGTCAAGCGCGGCGGGGCGATTCAGGAACCAATAGCCAAACCCGACCGTGCCGAGCGCAAGAAGTGCCAGAACGGCGAACGAGGCGTATCGGTGCTTTTTCACCTCAGTGACAATATATTCCGCGCTCGACGGTTGGTGAGTAGAGCTGTCATGCGTCGAAATTCCCGCAGGATACGTCGCCGTCAGAGCGTCGCCGGAAGCGGTTATGCCGACGCTCGCGGCCCGCGTGGAAGGCCGGTTGTGCGAACGTTCCAGTTCCTCTGAAAACTCAAGCTCCCGCTTCAGATCGCGAACGTCGAGCAGGAAATCCTGAACGGTCTGATACCGGTCGACGGCCTTTTTTTGAAGGGCGCGCTTGATGATGCGATGCAGTTCATGCGGGACGCTTTCGTCAAGCGGTGGCGGCTCTTTGGTCAGGATCGCGGCGATCGTGTCGTTGGTCGTTTCGCCTTTGAACGGTGAACGGCCCGCGAGCATCTCGTAAAGAACGACACCGAGACTCCAAATATCGGTCCGTACGTCCGTTTCCTTGCCGCGTGCCTGCTCAGGGGACATGTAGTCAGGCGTTCCCATCACCGCACCGGGCACCGTTTTCACCTGGGCACGAGTCACGTCTTCGGAAGCCGCAGTTTTGCCGGGCGTGTTGCCAAGCTTTGCTAGGCCGAAATCCAGAACCTTTATAAACCCGTCGTCGCGGAGCATTATGTTCTCCGGCTTAATGTCGCGATGCACGATATGCGCCCCATGGGCCGCCGCCAGTGCCGCCGAGACCTGAATCGTTACATCGAGCGTTTCCCGGAGCGTCAACGGCTCGGCCACGAGCCGGTCGCGAAGAGTTTCGCCCTTGATGTATTCGGTGACGATGTATCGCGTCTGATCGACGGCTCCGATCTCGTGAACGGTCAGGATATTCGGGTGGTTCAGGGCCGAGACCGCCTTGGCTTCCTGAACAAACCGTCTGATGCGGTCCTCGTCAGCGGCGATCTCGGGCAGCAGCACCTTCAGCGCGACTTTGCGCTCGAGCTCAGAGTCTTCCGCCAGAAACACTTCGCCCATACCGCCCCGGCCGAGCTGCGAGATGGTGCGATAACGGCCAAAGGATTCACCTACGCGCTCATTGCTATTCGAATTTGGGTTGGACACTCGACCTAGATGTTAACACAGTTGCTGCTTTTCAAGTGTTCCCGATCGATCAACGAGATGTGTCCATCGACATCGCCGCCGCAGCCTCGGCCAGCGTCGAAACCGTGATCGCCCCGCTGTGCCCCGCCGTCTGCGGCCGCGCCACATCAATACGCTTATGCGTCTTAACATGCGGCCGAAGGCGAACGCCGTTGCGATTTGCAACATCGCTCATCCGCTCCGCATTCCGGCGAACGCGATCAATATTAAGCAAAAGGCAAGGAGTTTTCAGGTCATTCATTGTGTTCAGGAAAGATTATCACAGCACAAAACTACAATCAAAACGTCTTGACGTTATAACGTCACAACGCTAAGATGCAATCATGGCAACTCAACTAAAACGCGCCACCGTCTATATTCGGCCCGATATACATAAGGCGATCAAATTGAAAGCCGCCGTAACCGACCAGAGCATTTCAGACATCGTTAACGACGCTCTCCTTGCAACCCTAAGCGAGGACGAAGAGGACCTGGCCGCCTTCGAGGAAAGAGTGAACGAACCGCTGATGACCTATGAAGAATTACTGGCGAGATTAAAGGCGGATGGCAAAATATAAAGTCCTTTACACTGAAGAATTTTATCGAAGCCTCAAACCGATCCCCAAAAAGGATGTTGCCAGGATACTCCGAAAAACCAAGGCGTTGGCCCACGAACCACGCCCCATCGGCAGTCAAAAACTATCCGGCCACGAACGTTACAGGCTCCGGCAAGGCGACTATCGAATTCTCTATTCGATCGATGGCGCGCGATTGATAATTGTTGTTGTCAAAGTCGGTCATCGGCGGGAGGTTTACGAACGATGAAACGTGTGATGTGGATCGAACATAAAATTGGCGACGGACTCGCGGGGCCAGCCAGAATCGGGTGGGTCAAGGTATCGGATAACGGCAAACGTCTGGACTACGGCGTCCAGGCATTCAGGACACTTAGAGGCGGCGGGTTCAAATCTAACTATTACGAGATCGCGACCGGCGAAAAATACTGGATCTCAGGTTGCCGAAAAGATTGGCGCGACGCGCTTTATAGTACAACCGTTGAGATTGACGAGGACGCCCTGGACGAATACTGGATCAATATCCGGAAGCTGCCTGAAAACCGGTCTATCAGACAAATGTCTGCTATTGGCAAAAATCGCTAGGCCCAGCCGGATTCCGGTCTTGCTATATTTTAGTAATAGGTAATCGTTCGGTACGTAATGTATGCGGGCTGCCAACTCGTTACGCCGTTGACTTTTGTTTCTCTTAATGTAATCTTTTTGATCCAGTTTCCGACCGTATCGAACTCGTAGCTGTGTTTGTAATGGCGATCACCATAAATGTCGAAATTGGACAAACCGAAATCGGTCTTTTCGATCTTGTTCCCGTTAGGATCGAGTTTTGACAGATAGCGTTGATTGAGCTTTCCATCCTCGGTGTACACGAGTTCTTCAACTTGATTTGGCGAATACTTGTAAACGGTCCGGTTACCTTTCCGACCATTGTTGTAAATTAACTGGCTCTCGACGAGTTTCCCGTTTTCATATTTATAATCAAAGCTGTACTTGTATCGGGCATCACGTTTCGGAACGTCGGAACTCTTCGAGGGAAGAACTGCCGGAGGTGGAGGCGGGTCGTATTCATAATTTGTCGTCTTACTATTGGAAACGCGTTTTCCGTTAATGTAACCGTAAACCGTAATTTGAAACGGATTGCCCTGGGAATCGTAATCGTCACTCTGTGTAAGTGCTCCTTTCTCGTCAAAGTTTTCGACCGACGACATTTTTCGGCCCTGAACGCCCCAAGTACCGGAACTGTCTTCGCTTTCTTCTACGACCTTCTTAATTTTGCCTTTGAATCCTTCATCCTCCGCGTCTGAAGTCAGACGAGGAACCACCGGAGTCTGCGGCAGCGGTGGCGGCTTCATCGCCTCGTACTTCTTGCTTAATTCCGCATCAACTTCTGCCTGCGTGATCAACTTGAATGACCCAAAGATCGGGCCAAGTAGCTTTTCCGTCTTGGCGTCCTTGAACGCGGCATTGAATCGGTAAAGACGCTTCTTGTCAAGATAAAGCTGCACCGCAATGAAACCGTCCGCTCCAAAATCATAGACAAAATTGGACGACGGAACGCCGTTCGCGTCAGCGGTGTTTTCGGATACCAATCTCGCACTTGGATATCGGTCGGTGAAAAGCTTTTTCGAATTCGCGGTGATTTGATTCATGTCGGCCATCGAACCGGTCAGCGCCGAATCCGGAAAATCCAGGAAGAACAACACAACATCACCCTCATCAAATTTCCATGTTAGTTGCTGGCCGGTTGCGGTAGAGCCTGTCTGTTTCGGCGAAAGAGCACCGAATCCCTGAATATCTTTCGGTAATGCGACCTTGAACCGGCCCTCCAGCGACACGAATTGCTCCGATGAAGCGATAGATAATATTGACGGCCAGCCAGCGAACTTTTTGGCCGCACCGGATGCCGAGCCGGGCGCCGCCGGCGGAGGTGGCGGCTGCATCATCACGTGCACGGAAAGCCCAAGGACTATTAGGACCAAAACAAAAATTCTCATAAAACTTCCCTTAAGCGACAATTGCTGCAGCCTAGTCAAGTGGCCACGTCCGCAATCTCAAAGCAAAATTCTGAAACCTTCCTGTACAAAATGATTGTCGCTGGTAAACTTCTTCGATGCCCAATTCGCGGCAGACGTTCATTGAGATGCAGTCCGTGAGGCTGTAACCTTTGTCGGGGCGTGATTCGTAGAGTTCGAGAGCGTTGAGGAAAGATGCGTCGGTCCTCGGGATGACCGAAAGTTTCACGTCCGTAAGCCACCGGCGAACCGATGTTGCCGCAAGTCGGCGCATATATGGGCCACCTTCGCAGTAGAAGTTTAGAAACTCGATCAAAACATCTTCAGTCGCAATCAGTTCGTAGCCCAGGACAAGTTCGGCACCAGCAATGGCCTTTTCATGCCATTGATCCTTCGGATTAACGAGAGCGATCAAGTGGCCTGCATCAACGAAACAGCGCCTCATTTCTCCGACGCTCCGTAAAGGTAATGATCGTGGTTTTCCGCCCCGTCAACAGGCAGTTTCTCAAGAACATCTTGCGGGATGTTAGCGACAATATCTCGAACCGCATCCCATAACGTCTGGCGGGGTGGCTCAAACTTCTCGACATAATCCAGAATTTCCTTCTGCTGTTCAGTCGAAAGTCTTGTCACATGCGTCGTTATCTTTTCCGTGATCTTTGTCTGCATATGCACCTTCCGGAATGATTCTAGCACACACTACAAGAGCCTTTTCGCCTTCTTTACTACGTTCTCAACGGTAAACCCGTAATCCCGAAACACATCTTCTGCCGGTGCCGAGGCGCCGAAGCGATCTACGGTTAGGGTGTCGCCGTGGTCGCCGGTGTATTTGGCCCAGCCTAGGCTGACACCGGCTTCGATGGCGAGGCGGGCGGTTACTTTGGCGGGTAGGACGGATTCTTTGTACTTGGCCGATTGTGCGTCGAAGAATTCCCAGCAGGGCATTGAGACGACGCGGGTGGACGTGCCGGTCTTGTTGAGTTTTTCGCGGGCTTCCATTGCAAGGCCGACCTCGGAGCCGGTGGCGATGAGGATAAGCTTTGGAGCGGTTTTATTGCCCTTGCGGTCTTCGGCTTCCGCGAGAATATACGCGCCTTTGTGAAGGCCGCTTGCGGAAGCAAATTTCTTGCGGTCGATCACTGCTACCTTTTGACGCGAAAATGCGAACGATGTCGGGCCGACGGTGCGCAATAAGGCGGCACGCCAGGCTTCGCGGGTTTCGTGGGCGTCGCACGGGCGAATGACGGCGAGGTTTGGGATCGCACGCAATGCGGCGAGATGTTCGACGGATTGGTGCGTCGGGCCGTCTTCGCCGAGTCCGATCGAGTCGTGCGTGAAAACGAACAGCACCTGAATATGCGACAACGCCGCAAGCCTGATTGCCGGCCGCATATAATCGGAAAACGTCTGGAACGTTCCGCCAAACGGAATGAGGCTGCCGTACAACGCCATCCCGTTCATGGTCGAACCCATCGCGTGTTCGCGGATGCCGAAATGGATGTTGCGGTTGGCGTATCGGCCCGGCTCAAAATTTGACGACGATTTGATGTAAGTATTGTTCGACGGCGTAAGGTCGCCCGAACCGCCGATCAATTGCGGTATCGAATCGGCGATCGCGTTTATCACCTCGCCGGAATATGCACGCGTCGCTTTTGCCTCGACGTTATCAAACTTCGGCAGGCTTTTCTCCCAACCCTCAGGAAGTTTGCCGCTCCGAGTTTCGCTCAAAGTTTTACCCATTTCGGGATATTTCTTTGAATAAACTTTCACCGCCGCTTCCCAATCTTTCTCCAAACGCGCGCCGTTCTTTACGGCCTGGCGGAAATGCGAAAGAACTTCTTTTGGCACGAAGAAACTCTTGTTCTCGGGCCAATCGAGATTACGCTTTGTTTCCTTTACAGCCTCGGGGCCGGGTGCGTCGGAGTGCGCTTTGTTCGTTCCCTGTTTCGGCATTCCAAAACCGATGATCGTTTTTATGCGGATCAGCTTTGGCTTGCCGGTGCTTTTACGCGCCGCGCGGATCGCGCTTTCGATGGCAAACAGATCGTTGCCGTCCTCGACCGACGTAACCTCCCAACCGGCGGCCTCGAATCGCATTGTCACGTCTTCGGTGAAGGCCAGGCTCGTCGGGCCGTCGATCGTTACCTGATTGTCGTCATAGAGATAGATAAGGTTGTCGAGCTTCAAATGTCCGGCAAGCGATGCCGACTCGTAGCTCACGCCCTCCATCAGATCGCCGTCCGAGCAAATGCAGTAAATGAAGTGGTCAATGACGTTATGGCCCGGCCGGTTGAACATCGCTTCGAGATGCTTCTGCGCAATTCCCATCCCGACGCCGTTCGCAAAGCCCTGCCCAAGCGGCCCGGTCGTTATCTCAACACCCGGCGTCAAAGTATTTTCCGGATGCCCCGGCGTCTTTGAATGAAGCTGGCGAAAATGCTTTATCTCGTCCATCGAAAGGTCGTAACCGGTCAGATGCAGCAGCGAATACAGCAGCATCGACCCATGCCCGGCACTCAGCAAAAACCGGTCGCGGTTAAACCATTTCGGGTTCTTCGGATTGTGCCGCAGAAACTTGGTCCACAACACATAAGCCGCCGGGGCCATCCCCAACGGCAGACCGGGATGCCCTGAATTCGCCTTTTGTATCGCATCAAGCGAAAGCGTGCGGATAGTGTTAATAGAAAGCTGGTCAATGTCGGTCGTTCGTTTCATTTTGGCTGCTGTGGTCATTTACTAAGTTTAGTTTATTGAAATACTTTTTTGTAGTCCGCGAACTGTGATGCACAAACAAGTAGTGGTCCGGGAAGCGACGAGATCGAAACAAGTAGGGAAAAACGTTTCATCATCAACATCAAGCGCTTGTTCTCCGGTCGTCTTAGGTCCCTGCGACGTTGCAAGTCAAAGTAGGGATAATGTGCACCACGGAACTATTGTGCCAGCGGATCGATGACCTTTATATAGTCCGAGAATCTGCGAAAGTCCTTATCGGTGGATGCGACGGCGGCATTGTGTTCGGCGGCGAGCGCGGCGATGTGTGCGTCAGATACGAGATCAGCCGTCAAGTCCAGATCGGAGAGGATCCGCGAGAATATTTGCCAATGCCTCGGCGTCGGCACAACGGCGGTCACAAGCGGATGTGCGAACAACTCGTCCAGTTTAGAACGCGAAAACCTGCCCGTGAACGGGGCATCGAAGATGCGGCGATTCGTGCTGAGCCGCAAAAAAGCCGTCGCGACATGCCATGTGATCCCGATCGAGTCCCTCCCGTCCGACAATGTCGTTTCAAGCCATTCTACCGATCGCTTATGCTGCGAAAAATGGGGCATATAGGCGTACAGAAGGATGTTCGCATCGACGACGATCATTTATGCTGATCTCCTTCGGCTATGGAGATAAGCGAACTGATCTTGTCGTAATTGATTCCGGCTTTCGGCTTCGTATCGCGACCCGGTCTGACCTTGAACCTGACTTTCACGGCCTCGCCATCTGCCGCCAGCCCTTTTCGCATTATGTCGTTAACGATCTGTTTGAAAGAAGCCTCAGGCCGTTTTTTTTGAACGCCTTTAATGC
>JADLDC010000420.1 GCA_020846885.1 Acidobacteriota bacterium
GGTTGATCATCTCCGGATCGATGCCGTAATGTGAGGCGTGATAGACGGCCTTTCCGTCTCGGATAACGAACGCCTGAGGCGACTGGTGGCGATGGCCCGTCCGAGCTTCGACCGCGTTGGATATGTCGCGATTCTGCTGAACGACGATCACATTTATGCTGCCTTTCACATCAGTTATCAACTCTTTGACGTGCATGCTTATGCCGCACGTGCTGCTGTGCTTAAAGATCACGACGGGGCCGCCGTGAGATCTTTTGAACAGATCATCGAGCGCGTCGAGCGATTCAATATTCAGAAATGTTGCGGTCATTATGGATCAGTATTGTGCCGGGCCAAGCCGCGGGAAGACCTTGCGATAGGCAACAAGATTAGATGCCGTGAGAAGCGGAATAACAAAGTAAACTCCGATGCAAAATGCCATCTGTCCCGCGATGACAAGCAAAAGATTTAGCCCGATCAGGCCGGCGATACCGCCGATGTTCTTCATCGAGGCCCGGGCGCTTAGCTTGATCGCATCCCAGCTCGAAAGCTTTCGGTCCACTATCAGCGGAAATGTGAAGATCATCAGCGAATGAATGCACGTCATCACGACCGCGACGACTATATCAACGGCAAGTGCCGCCAAAAAAGTTCCGATGATGATCGACGGATCAGCATTCTTACCCATGACGGCCGCCGCGATCAGCGGCGAGTACATCGTAACAAACAGGACGATCATGTAGGTTACGATCGGGACGACAAAGACGATCGTCGCAAGTGCGCTGGGGCCGAGATACTGAAATCCTTTCCAAAGGTCTTCGAAATTTACCGGGCCCGATCCGTCGATCTTTTTCAGATAGCAGGCAAAGATGCCGCAGATCATTGCGCCGATCAGAACGTACATCGTAAAACCCGCGATCAACCCGCCGACCAAAGAGATAGCGAACAGAGGCCAATAGTCGCTCTTGATCAGGTCCCACGCCTCGCGGAGGCATTCGACCGGTTTGATCGCTCCGGCGTTGAACTCGAAATGTAGGCCGGGGTTAGGCATCGTTGTATATTCGAGATAAGTAGTCCCGCACCATTCTATCACTTGCGAACTGCGGCGTAAGCGTCGCGAGCGCGTTTTTCATCATAGCGATCCAGCCGCTCGACACGCCGTTCTTGCCGCGATCGTAATACAGCGGAATGACCTCATCTTCGAGGGCCTGATACAGAGCGGCGGCATCTGCGGCGTCGGTCGCCTCGTCGTCTTCGCCGGCCGCAAGTTCGCCTATCTTGAAGCCGTTCCTGCCGTTGTAGCCCTCGATCCACCAGCCATCGAGAATTGAAAAATTGAGTGCACCGTTCATCGCGGCTTTCATTCCGCTTGTGCCGCTTGCCTCAAGCGGCCGCCGCGGGACGTTCATCCAGACATCAACGCCCTGGACCAGATATCGGGCGACTTCCTGATCGTAGTCCTCGATAAATACGGCCCGCCGCTGCCAATTGGAATCGTGGTTTATGCTCATCAACTGCTGCAGTATTTCTTTCGCTGTTTTGTCCTGCGGGTGGGCCTTGCCCGCGAAGACGAACTGCACCGGACGTTCAGCGTCATCGACGAGCTTCAAAAGCCGGTCAATGTCCGACAGCATCAGGTTCCAGCGTTTATATGCGGCAACCCGGCGGGCAAAACCGATGGTGAGAACATCGGGTGAAAAGAGCTTGCGCGTATCCTGGTGTTCGTTGATCGTATCGCGTTCGCCGGTCTCGGCCCTTTGCGTTCGTTCACGGATAAAGGCGATCATTATCCGCTTGAGCAGGATGTGGGTGGACCAAATATCCTCGTCGCTGAGGTCGTCCACGGCATACGCCCAGTCGTCCCGATCGGCAAGCCGTTTGTTCCAATCTTCGCCGATAGCCGAACGATAAAGTCCCTGAAACAGCGGAGCGACCCACGTCGGGGCATGCACACCGTTTGTTACATGGGTTATCGGAACATCGGCCGTCTCATCAGCGCCGGGGAACATCGCCTTCCACAGGCCGCGCGAAACCTCGCCGTGCTTTTCACTAACGCCGTTGGCCGAACGGCACATTCGAATGGCAAGCGGCGTCATGCCAAATCCTTCAGTTTTATCGTCCGGGTCGATTCGCCCCAGTTCGAATAGTTCTTCCTCGCTAAGCTTCAAGGCCTCGATAAAACCCGCGTCAAAACAATCGCGGATCTCATTGGTCGAAAAAAGATCGTTGCCGGCCGAAACCGGAGTATGGGTCGTGAAAACGCATTGCTCACGAACCGCGGGAATCGAATCCAGAAAGTCCGCGTCCGGGTTAGCCGCAAGATACTCGCGGGCCAATTCGAGCGTAAGAAACGCGGAGTGGCCTTCGTTCAGGTGAAAAACGGACGGCGAAATTCCCAGCCGGCGAAGCAGCCTGACACCGCCAATGCCAAGCACCTTTTCCTGAACGATCCGCGTTTCGGAACTTCCGCCATAAAGGTGGCCGGTTATCATTCTGTCAACCTCGGCGTTCTGTTCGATATTCGTATCAAGCAGATAGAGCGAGATCCGCCCAACCTGAGCGAGCCATGCCTGTGCAAAAACCTCGCGGCCGCGAAGATGGACCATGGTCAAAACGCGATCGCCGGTGCTATCGACGACCGGCGTTATCGCAAGCTCCGATCCGAGAATGTCCTGGTAGCTTTCTTCCTGCCAGCCGTTGTGCCCGATCGATTGCCGGAAATAGCCGTATCTGTAAAGCAGCCCGACGGCGACGAGCGGAATGTTCAGATCGCTTGCTGATTTCAAATGATCACCGGCAAGAATTCCGAGGCCGCCTGAATAGATCGGCAGGGAATTGTGCACGCCGTACTCGGCGCAAAAGTATGCGGCCGGATGATCGCTGGAAATACGGCCAACCGCTTGCGCCGGTTCGCCCGTGTACGCATCGAAACGATCCCTGAACCGTCGGAGGCGATCGACATATTCCTGGTCAGTGGACTTTTGCAAAAGGCGAAGCTCGTTCACTGATTTTAGAAGCAGACGGGGATTCTGCTCGTACTTTTCCCAAAGCGACGGGTCCAGTTCGCGAAACAGTTCTGAACCTTCCGGGTGCCACGACCAGTAAAAGTTCATTGACAGATCATTTAGCGCGGCAAGCGGTTCGATAA
>JADLDC010000421.1 GCA_020846885.1 Acidobacteriota bacterium
GCAATTAGCGAATACATCGATAACAATAATCAGGAACCAAAACCGTTCGTTTGGACCAAAACCGCTGACGAAATCCTCGCAAGCCTTGCTCGATTTTGTCAACGAACTTTAAAGACAGGACACTAGAATACAACAGCAACAGGGAATTTCCCCAAGCGATCTCTCACGAAAGCTCGGGCGCCGGAAAAACCCCACATTTTTCCGGCGCGCAGAGCCTGTTCAAGGGCGAGGATGATGGATCCTCGCCCCATTTTTTGTTCTCATCACGCTCCCCCGGACGCAGAAGCCCGCACGATAGTAAGGGCGAAATATCACACCTTGCTCACATGCGGGCTTCTGACGAAGATCAAGCGTTACAAGCCTTTAGTTATCAGCCGGCTTATCCGTTGCCGCGGGCGGCGGGGCCTGTTGGCGGCGCTGCTTGCGGAGTTGGCGGCGTTCCTCCATACGCTTCTTCATTTCGGCCTTGCGTGTTTCGATCTGCTGCCGCTGTTCGGGCGTTAGGATCGCAAGGACCTGCTGATGGGCCGATTCGGCCTTGGCACGCTGTTGGTCATGGAACGCTTTGACCTTGGCCTTTTGGTCTTCGGTCAGCGTTCCGGCACGGCGGGCCTCGCGAATCGCCTTTAATTCGTCAAGCGACGCCTGATCGGGGCGGTTTGCCTCGTGGATCTGCTTGATCTGGGCTTTCTGGGCATCGGTCAATTCGATTCCCATCAGGCCCCCCATGCCGCCGCGCATTCCTTTTCCGGGCCCGCCGTGGCGGCCAAAGCCTTTCCGCTGCAGCTTTTCAGCCTTTGGCGAGCCGTCCTTGACGACAGGCGTCTGGTCCTGTGCCGAGGTGACTATGGCCGCTGAGCCGACAACAAGCAGCGATGCCGCCGCTGAGATGAATTTATACTTTAATGACATCTTTCTACCTCTGAATTTCTTTGAACTATGGAAGCGTTTGCTTTCGTATACTTTGACGCTGTGCGGGTGCGATTGGTCTTAGGAAATATCGGCGTTTACTGTAAAGAAATGTAAAATTGGACAAAGTGGTTTACCATTTAAGGACAGTCGGGAGTTTTACCTTTTTGCCGCCTTCGGGCTAAAATACGCACTTTGGGTTTTGAACAAGGGGATAATTGAACGAATGAGATTTATTTCCGAGATAAATTCACCGGCTGACTTGCGCCGGCTGAAGGTCGAAGACCTGCAGGAAGTGGCCGATGAGATCAGGGCCTATATTATCGAGACGTGCGCCCGTATCGGCGGGCATACGGGTGCCAGCCTTGGGGCCGTTGAGCTGGCGGTGGCGATGCACTATGTATTCGACACGCCGAGCGACCGGCTCGTTTGGGACGTGGGGCATCAGGCATACGCACACAAGATCTTGACCGGGCGGCGTGAGGAGCTTCGCACGATCAAGCAGCCCGGCGGATTGAGCGGTTTCCTGCGCCGGGATGAGTCGGAATACGACACATTCGGTGCCGGGCACGCATCTACTTCTTTATCCGCCGCCCTGGGTATGGCCGTTGCCCGCGACCTTAAGAAAGAAGATTTTCACGTCTGTGCCTTGATCGGCGATTCCTCGCTAGCGGGCGGAATGGCGATGGAAGCCGTCAACCAGGCCGGGCATCTGAAGTCACGGCTTATCGTTCTGCTCAATGACAACGAGATGTCGATCGCTCCGGCGGTGGGAGCACTGAGCGGCTATCTTAACCGGATCAAAGAGGCGCAGAGCTATCAGCACCTGAAAGAAGAGATCGGCGATGCGCTGCAAAGCGTTCCCGGCATTGGCGGCTCGCTGCGGCGGGCCGCAAAATCATTCAAGGACGCGATCGCCGCGGCCGTTCTGCCCGGCGCGCTCGTCAACGAACTCGGTTTCAAATATATCGGCTATGTTGACGGGCACAATGTCCCGATGCTTGTCGCGGCGCTCGAAGCGGCTAAAAAGGTCGATGACGGGCCGGTGATCGTGCACGCTCTAACGACGAAAGGCCAGGGGTTCCCAAATCCGGAAAAGAATTATTACGCCTATCACGCCACGGGGCCTTTTGACCCAAAAACGGGCCTGCCATACAAATCCAGTAAACCGGCGCCGCCAACATACACGGCTGTCTTTGGCGAAACGATGTGCGAGCTTATGGCCCGGGATGAACGGATCGTCGGCCTTACCGCGGCAATGCCGGACGGGACGGGAATAGATAAGGTGCTCGAGAAATTCCCGAAACGATCGTTTGACGTAGGCATCGCCGAACAGCATGCCGTCACATTTTGTGCGGGAATGGCATGCGAGGGGCTCAAACCGGTGGCCGCTATCTATTCGACATTTTTGCAGCGCGGGTTTGATCAGGTTATCCATGACGTTTGCCTGCAGGACCTTGACGTTACATTCGCAATGGACCGGGCCGGCATTGTAGGCGCCGATGGGCCGACGCATCACGGTCTGCTGGACATTACATATCTTCGCGGTTATCCGAATATTGTTTTGATGGCTCCCAAGGATGAGGCTGAGATGCGGGATATGCTGCTGACCGCCATTGAACATCCGGGCCCGGCCGCGCTTAGGTATCCTCGGGGGAACGGGCTAGGAACCGACATCAGTTCGGAACCCAAACTGCTCGAGATAGGCAAGGGCGAGATGCTGCGGAGCGGAAAAGATGCCGCGATAATCGCCTATGGGACAATGGTGAACGCTGCCCTGGAAGCGGCGGATGGCATGGCTGCCGAAGGCATTCAGGCAACGGTGGTCAATGCCCGCTTCGTCAAACCGCTTGACGAAGAGTTGATCACCCGATTGGCACGCGAACACAGCGTTATTGTGACCGTAGAAGAAGCCTATTTGGCGGGCGGTTTTGGTTCGGCGGTGATGGAACTGCTGGAACAACGCCAGCTTCTCGACAATATCAATGTTACAAGATTAGGAGTGCCGGATGAGATCGTTCCGCACGGCGACGTCAAAGAACTTCTTGCCGGCTACGGGCTGGATGCCGCAGGCATCAGCGACGCCGTCCGTCAGGGAATTGACGCGATAAGCGGGAAAAAACCGGATAATAAGCGTTTTAGGGTGGTCAGATAGCAAAGATCAATTCAACCTGAGACTTAAATAGATAAATGAAAAACGAACCACAAAAAGGCAGCGGACTGCCGATGATCATAATCGGTGTCGTTCTAATAGCGGCGGTCGCCGGAGCTTACTTCCTGTACAATTCATCGCAGACACCAGCGAACCGCAATACTGCCGCAGGCAATAAGAACACTAGCCGCACGGCAAATTCGGCCACCGCACCGCTTGGCGCTAATCCGCCGAATATGCTCGGCTCACCGACCGCATCGGTCACGGTCGAGGAATTTGCCGATTTTCAATGTCCGGCGTGTGCCTCGGTCCATCCGACGATGAAGGAGATCCAATCAACCTATGGCAACCGGATCAGATTCATCTTCCGCAACTTCCCGCTGGCCATACCGCAGCACGACAAGGCATATGAGGCCGCTGTTGCTTCGGAGGCCGTGCGGATGCAGGACTCGACGAAATTCTGGGATTTTCAGAACAAGTTGTACGAAAACCAGCAGGTGTGGTCGGCAAATCCGAATTACCGCCAGATATGGGAAGGCTATGTTCGCGACGCCGGGCTGGATGTTGAGAAGTTCAAAGCCGATATGGCCGGCTCGGCCGCAAAGCAGAGAGTTGACGCAGACATTCAACGCGGCCGCGGCCTGAGCGTTGATTCGACGCCGTCGGTATTTGTGAACGGCAAGAACATCCCGATGGAATCGATCAATGTTGCCAACCTGCGGCAGGTGATCGATGCCGAGATCCAGAACGCGATCAAGACACAGCCGGCGGCAAATAGCGCTCCTGCGTCGAACTCGGCCGCAAATTCGAACGCCGCAAAATAATGGACAACGAACTGGCCGAACAAGCAAGCCCATCCTCAAAGCTGCCCATCATTGCTGTGATGGTGGCGCTCATTGGGCTTTCCGATTCGGTTTACCTGACGGTCCAGCACCTAACGGCCGCACCGGTCCCGTGCAGCATTATTTCGGGCTGCGAGACGGTGCTGACCAGCGCTTACGCCGAAATGGCCGGAGTGCCGACTGCGGCATTCGGCGCGGCGGCGTATTTTGCGGCTTTCTCGCTTGCCCTGCTGGCGGCTTTCGGCAACCGCGCGGCATGGATGCTTTTTGGCGTTTTATCGATAGTAATGGCGGCCTTTACACTCTGGCTGCTGTATCTGCAAGCCTTCGTGATCGGCGCCTTCTGTCAATTCTGTTTACTTTCCGCCCTTACAACCGGCGTGCTTTTCGTGATCGCGGCGCTTTCCGGGTTTTGGCGTCGAAGCGTTTGACCGCATCCTTAAAGTTCGTCGTCATGAAGCCCAGCCTTTCTGATCAAGAGTTCGAACGGATCTGCAGTGGAATTGCCAAAGATAGAATAGCGATAATAAAGCACAACCCGATCGGCACGGATGCGGAGATACTGCTTTGGATGCTGCTAAGCTGTCTAAACAGCTATCTGAGCTTGTCCGAGCAGGAGATGCCTTGCTTTACCGGAAGGCCGGATGAGCGGACCTATCGCGAGGCGATCCTCTTCGTACTTCGCGGCCGAACGGAGGACGGTTTCGATCCCGCGCCGTATATTGATAATCTTTTAACAGAATGATAGTTCGCCAGTTTGTCCAGACAGCGTTTCAGCAGAACACCCGCATTGTCGCCTGCGAACAGACAGGCCGTGCCATTTGCATTGATCCCGGCGAACCATCGCCAGCGGTGGTGAAGTTTGTTAACGATAGCGGCCTGCGGCTTGAAGGGATAGTATTGACGCACGGCCATCTCGACCACGTAGGCGGTGCCGCGTTTCTCCACGAAACCTTTCCGGAAGCAGAGATAATCGCGCATCGCGACGAGGCCGATCTCTATTACGCCCTGCCACGGCAGCCGTTGCTAATGGGCTTTCAACCGCATCAATTGGCTTCGTTGGGTATGGACTATGATGATCCGCCGAAAATAACCCGCTTTGCCGAGCACATGGACATTCTTGAAGTTGGTGAGCTTCGATTTCAGGTCCGGCATTGTCCGGGCCACACACTCGGCCATATCGTTTTGGTCGAGGAGAGCGAGCAGACCGTTTTCACTGGCGACTGCCTTTTTAACGGCACGATCGGCCGTACTGATCTGCCGGGCGGTGATCCCAGCCAACTCATAGAGTCTATCGAGAAAAATATCCTTTCCCTACCCGACGACTTTACAGTCCAATGCGGCCACGGGCCCGATACGACAGTCGGGCGCGAGCGGATCAATAATCCGTTTTTGAATGGGCTTTATCGCCGTTAAACGCCGAGATCAGCCAAACTAAAGGTCGGGACATCCAAACAACTACGCGACCGTCACTTCCTTTGTCAGATACACGTCCTGAATGGCGTTCAGCAACTCGACGCCTTCGGCCATTGGGCGTTGAAACGCCTTGCGTCC
>JADLDC010000422.1 GCA_020846885.1 Acidobacteriota bacterium
AACATCCCCAACACGCCCAGCCCAACGCAGACCGTGCCGGCAAATATCAGAATTGCCTTTCGGATGTCCATAACCTCTTTGCAGTATAACAGGCGCGCCTGAAAATAGGTCAATAGCGCGAGGCGTCGGGCGGTGACTATTCATTCACGATGTTCCCTGAGCCATCGAAAGATGGCGTAAAAATAAAGCCCCGGGCGTGTGCCCGGGGCTTTCGAGTGTTTAGGATCAACAAACTGAAGTTTGTTGGACGGCCGGCGTTAATCCGGCTTGATCGTGTAATCGGGCCAGCAGGACGTTGGGTTTAGATACAGCTCGACCATCTCCATTGCAAAGCGGTTTGTGTTTCCGCTTGCGGCCGGGGCACGGTCGGGGTCGAGTATCTTGTCCACCTGGTCGCGAACGCTTTCAAGATGCACTTTTGTTGTGCGGTCGGTTGTTTTAGCGATCGCGGCTACTGTGGCCGCCTTGACGGCACGAAGTTCAGCGCGATAGAACGCTTTTTCATCACCGCTTGTGACGAACAACGCGGCGAACTGGGCCGGCAAACCTGCAGGAACGGCCTGCGGCGGTGCATTCAGTTTGTTGTTCGCAATGTCGAGATACGACCTCTGCAGGTTGCGTCTGTAAGCGTCGATCTTAACATTCGGTGCGCCGAGTTCGGTCCAGACGGCCTTGCGGACATCGCCCAGGAAATCGCCAGGTTGATATGCCGCATCGCCGTCTAGCGCCTGCTGTTCGATGAGCCTTGCGAACCGGGCGCTGTTCAGCAGGTTATTGAGAACGCTGTTCTGCGCATTGCGAACGCGGTTTAGGGCCCCGATCGGTTCTATCCGCCTGAGGATCTCTTTGTCGATCGCCCACGTCGGCGTGGCAAATGCGTTCTCGCTCAGGAACCGGACGGCATCTGCCTGATGCGCTTTCGGGATCAGGTTGAACTTGACGCCTGCCTGGCCGATGTGTTTTTGCTGAGTGTTATAGCCGCCGACGATGGCCGCAACGTGGTTCATCTCCAGCGTCCATTGCCCAAGCATTCGGCCATACAATTCGGCAAGATCGTCATAGGGCTGGCCCTTGTCGTTGGTCGTTGCCGGAACAAGCATCTTGGCAACGCGCTTCAAATTCAAAAGGCCGAGGCCGGATGACTTGATCGCGTCGGCATCGCCGACCGCCTCGGTAATTTCGCCCGGATCGCTGCCGGCCGAGCCGTCGGTCGAAAATCGGAACCACGGCGTTTCGTCCTGTGCCCGTGCCCATTGGTCGAGCGTCGCCCGCTCATCGTCCGGCGTTCTTGCTCCGGGAATCGGCTTATAGCCCCACATCGTCGCCCATTCGTCATACGGGCCGATGCCGGGAACGAGGTCTTCAACCGCGATGTTGTCCTCCGGTTGTGCGACGTAGTTGAACCGCGAATAGTCCATCAGCGTCGGCGTGTGGCCCATTTTGTGGACCCAAGCGGCGTCGCGGACCTTTTCCTGCGGATACATCGAGCTGGCTTTCATGTTGTGCTGAAATCCGAGCGTATGCCCAACCTCGTGCGCCGCGACGTATTCAAGCAGAACGCCCATCAGGTCATCGGGCATCGGCAGTTTCTGGACGCGTTTGTCGAGCGGGCCGACCTGCAGGAAATACCACGAACGCTGAAGGTTCATGATGTTGTGATAAAACTGGATGTCCGATTCGAGTATCTCGCCCGTTCGCGGATCGCTGACGTGCGGGCCCGAAGCGTTCTCGGTCGTTGACGGCAGCCAGCGGATGACGGAATATCGTGCATCTTCGGGGCTGAAGTCAGGATCTTCTTTCTTGGTCGGTGCAATTTTAGCGACGATCGCATTCTTAAATCCGGCCGCCTCAAATGCTTTTTGCCATTTTTCAACGCCCTTTATCATATACGGCCGCCATTTTACGGGCGTCGCCGAATCGATGTAATAAACGATCTGCTTTACCGGTTCTGAAAGCGCCGCACTCGGGTCTTTTTTCTCAAGCCGCCAGCGGGCAATGTACGTCCGCTGCTGTGCACGGTGCTCATCGCGGCCATAGTCCATGTTATTGATCGTGAAATAACCGACGCGTTCATCAAACAACCGCGGCATCATCGGCTTTTCCGGCAGCTTGACCATGCTGTAATGGACAACGACGGTCGCGCTGCCAGGGCTCATTCCCTGCTGCTGTGCCTGGCCTTGTCCGGCGGCCGCCCCGGCCGGAGCCGGCGTGCGGACGAACGTCAGGCTCGATTCCGTCTCGATATTTTCAGGATACGGCGAGATGCGTTCGATGAATGATCGCGACGCATCGAGGCTGTTCGCGCTCAAACGTGTCCGCGGGCTGAATTCGAAGATGTCGGTTGTAAAAAGCCGCCCGACGTCGATCACGACCGTATCATTATTCGGCCCGAACGCGGCGATATTGAACGCCATCAGGATCGCCTCGTTATTCGCTGCCGAAACTGCCTCGGCGATCGGAAGTTTCGGGTCCGCGACGACGTTATAATTTACGTTTCGCAGAAATACCTTATTATTCTCGCCGAGTTCCCACTTCACAACGCGGCGTCCGAGCGCCTGTCCGCCGTAGCCGACGCCGAGCGTCGTGCGGGCGATCTGTGTTACCCACAGATAATCTTTGCCAAGCTCACTTTTCGGTATCTCGTAGAAGTGTTTGTCCTTTACCGTGTGGACCTTGAACAAGCCCGTCTTCGTTTTAGCGTCCTTGGTGATTACCTTGTCATAAGGCTGCGGGTCGGTCGATGGGCCGCCGGGCCGTGCTCCGCCGGGGCCGGCCGGTGTTGGTGTTTCGGTTGGCGGATCCTGTGCAAGCAGCGTAAACGATGCGACGCTAACGAACAGGCCGATGACAAATAGACACGAAATGATCCGTTTCATCTTCTCCAAAAATCCTCCGAATTGTTTTATGAACTGATTGGTCGTGTGGCCGAAGT
>JADLDC010000423.1 GCA_020846885.1 Acidobacteriota bacterium
AGTTCAAGTATCGCATCCGTTTCGGCGACATACTCCGTTAGGTTCGCGTAATGCATCTTGAACCTTTTTGCGTAGGCCGCCATGCGAGGAGCTTGCGCGCCGGGCGAGCAATCGAGCAAAACATCGGTCCGCTCAAAGGCGTTGCGCATCGCGTCAGTTTCCCCTTCCGGCAGCATCAAAACTGTTTCCACCGGCGACGTCTTGTCTGATCCAGACAGAACAAAATCGGACGCCTTCGCCAAATTCGCTTCGCTTACATCACCGAGAATTATCGTTAGTTCCAGGCCGGCCCATTCTCTAAGCAGTAAAGCGGCGGCCTCGCCGATCCCGCCGGAACCGGCAACGAAGATTGTCTTGTTCATAAATGATTTCTTTAATGAAGAGCCAAATAAAAGATAAGAGTATCTTACCTTTTCAAGGCAGATATTGCGAAAATGCAGAGGCCCGCACGAAGTAAGGGCATGATGCCCGCCCACTGCAGAAGCCCGCACGAAGTAAGGGCATGATGCCCGCCCAATGCAGAAGCCCGCACGAAGTAAGGGCATGATGCACGCCCACTAGGGAAGCCCGCACGAAGTAAGGGCATGATGCACGCCCGCTACGGAAGCCCGCACGAAGTAAGGGCGAAATAGGCAACTGTCTACCTATAACGCCCTTACTTCGTGCGGGCCTCTTCATGTTACTTATTCAATATTGAAATACTTTGCTTCCGGATGATGCACGATGATCGCGGAGGTCGATTGTTCCGGGTCGAGCATAAATTCGTCTGTCAGTTCGACGCCGATCCGATCCGGCTGCAGGAGTTCGAAAAGCTTTGTTTGGTCGGCGATGTTCGGACACGCTGGATAGCCAAAGCTGTAACGCGAGCCTTGATAGCCCTGGTGGAAAAGTTTTGCGAGGTCCGGTGCATCATTGCCGGCAATGCCTAGCTCTTCTCTAACACGCTTGTGCCAAAGCTCTGCCAGTGCCTCGGCCGATTCGACTGAAAGGCCGTGAAACAAAAGGTATTCCTGATAATTGTCCGCCTTGAATAATTTTGCCGAATGCTCGCTCGCCCGCCGGCCCATCGTCACGAGTTGAAATGCGACGACATCTGTCCCGCATGCTTTAGTCCCGCATGCTTCAGCTTGCGGCTCGTTCTCACCAGTCCCACCGAGTCCCGTCGCTACCGCTCCCGGTTCTGACAAGAAATAATCCGCCAGGCACAAATTCTTCCCGCCGCGCTGATCTTTCGGCTGGCGCGGAAATGTAAATCGAAGCCTTTCGGTCGTTTCATCGTCCTGAAAAATGACGAGGTCGTTCCCTTCCGAACGGCACGGGAAATAGCCGTAAACAACCTTTGCCTCAAGCAGCTTTTCGCGAATCGCCCTTGCTTTCAATTCGGCAAATTTCGGATAAACGGTTTCGTCCAATATCTGCTGATATTCTTCTTTCGACCGCTTGCCTTGTTTAAATTGCCATTGGCCTTTGAACAACGCGGTCTCATTTATAAAGTCGAAAACCTTTGTCAGATCGGTGATCTCGACGACCTTCGAGCCATAGAACGGGGCCTTTGGGATCGGGACATCCTGCGAAACGTCCGACCTTTCTGTGTGCGTAGTATCGCCACCTGACCGAGCGGTTACACGCGCGGCCTCGACGCCGAGTTTTGCATCTTCGCCGACGAGGTCTTCGGAATCGGATGCGGCATTCGGGTCAACGGGCACACTCGCTACCGGTCGTGTTTCTGCCTGTGCCGCGGCGGCTGCTTTGCTTATCTTCTCGGTGTTCTCTGTGTTCTCTGTGGTGAAGTTTTCATCCCGCGTCAACTTGTCCATTGCGTGCAGGCCGTCGAACGCATCACGCGCGTAGAAAAGTTCGCCTTCGTAAAGTGGTATCAGATCGTTATCGACATACTTCCGGTTCAGCGCCGCACCGCCCAAAATTACCGGAGCGTTAATGCCGCGTTCATTCATCAATTTGAGGTTATCGCGCATCACGAGCGTCGATTTGACCAGCAAGCCGCTCATGCCTATCGCGTCGGCCTTGCTATCTTCCCAGGACCTGAGAATGTCGTCGATCGGCTGTTTGATGCCGAGATTTACGACCTTGTAGCCGTTGTTGGTAAGAATGATATCGACCAGATTTTTGCCGATGTCGTGCACATCGCCTTTCACGGTCGCAAGCACGAGCGTGCCTTTCTCGACGCCTTCGACGCGGTCCATAAGCGGCTCAAGGAACTTCACGGCAGCCTTCATCGCCTCGGCCGATTGGAGCACGAACGGCAGCTGCATCTGTCCGCTGCCAAACAGATCGCCGACCACTTTCATCCCGTCAAGCAGCAAGTTATTGATGATGTCGAGCGGCGGGTATGTCTTCAAAGCCTCTTTCAGCGAATCTTCGAGCCCGATCTTTTCGCCTTCGATAATGTGTTCCTTTAAACGCTCTTCGACCGGCAGATTTGAAATATCGGGCTTGATCGACTGCGCCGTTTTGCCTTCGAACAGCGTCGTAAATTCAACAAGCGGGTCATACGTGCATATTTGCGGATCGCGGACTCCAGTCCGCATGTCGGGCGAACTGAAGTTCACGTTCCATTTTCGGCGGTCATATATCAGATCGCGCGCGGTGTCGATCTCATGTTCATTGAACCGTATCAGCGGCAGGATCTTCGAGGCATTGACGATCGCCGAGTTCATCCCGGCCTCGACGCAATCGTGCAGGAATACCGAATTCAAAACGACACGGGCGGCCGGCGAGAGGCCGAACGAGATGTTCGAAACGCCGAGAATAATATTTGCCTCAGGCATTTCCGCGCGAATTTCGCGGATGGCCTTTATCGTCTCGTCGGCGTTCTTTCGGTCTTCCTCGATGCCCGTCGAGATCGGCAATGCGAGCGGGTCAAAGAAAATATCATGGCCGGGAATGCCGAATTCGGTCGCCTGTTCGTATGCCCGCCGCGCGATCTCTAATTTATTCTCAGCAGTTCGGGCCATGCCTTCTTCGTCGATCAGGCCGATGACGACGGCTGCGCCGTATTCTTTTGCGAGGCTGAGAAGTTTTAAAAATCGCGGTTCGCCATCCTCGTAGTTGGTCGAGTTGAGAATAGATTTTCCGCCAGCGTGTTCAAGGCCGGCTTCCATTTTTTCCCACTCGGTCGAGTCGAACATTATCGGGATCTTGACATTCGTCACCAATCGGGACGCGAGTTCGTGCATATCCGCAACGCCGTCGCGGCCGACAAAATCGACGTTCACATCCAGAATGTGCGCACCTTCTTTTTCCTGCGACTTGGCAAGATTTATCAGCCCGTCCCAATCTTCCGCCTCGAGCAGGTCGCGCATCTTTTTCGAACCGCTGGCGTTGACGCGCTCGCCGACGATCAGGAACGACGCGTCCTGCGTGTAGGGCTGTTGGAAATAGATCGACGATGCAGACGGCGCAAGTTTTGCGTTTCGCTGTTTCGGCGAAATTCGCCCGACGCGTTCTACAACAAGTTTCAGAAATTCCGGCGTTGTGCCGCAGCAGCCGCCGACAACATTCGTTCCGTAATCCTTTGCAAAATGCTCGACCTGGGCCGCGAATGATTCAGGCGTTTCGTCGTAATGCTGTTTACCATCCTTAACCTCAGGCAAGCCCGCGTTTGGCAGGACCGAAACCGGAATCGGCGAATTTTCGCAGAGAAATTTCAAACTATCGGCCATTTGCCGCGGCCCGGTGCCGCAGTTCATTCCGATAACGTCGATCGGAAACGGCTCAAGCGCCGTCAACGCAGCCCCGATCTCTGTGCCGTTCAGCATTGTGCCGAATGTCTCGATCGTGACCTGCGCGATGACAGGAACCCGGACTTTAGTCCGCTCAAAATGCTCGAAGATCGCAGCCAAAGCCGCTTTTGTCTGGAGCAAGTCCTGACAAGTTTCGACGATCAGCAGATCACTCCCGCCGTCAACCAGCCCGCGCACCTGTTCGCGATATGCTTCTTTCAGATCGCGATAAGTGATGTGCCCAAGCGTCGGCAATTTCGTCCCCGGCCCGATCGATCCGGCAACAAATCGCGGCTGTGCGGCGGTCGAGAAATCGTTCGCAACGCTCTTCGCCAATTCCGCGGCACGCAAGTTTACGTCGTACGTTTTCTCCGCAATGCCAAATTCTTTCAGCACGATCTCGCTGCCGCCAAAGCTGTTCGTTTCGATCACATCGCAGCCGGCCTCAAGAAACGCATTATGCACCGCACGGATCGCGTCCGGCCGCGTGTAAAGCAGATTCTCCGAACAATTCTCAAAATTCGCCCCGCCCCATTCCTCGATCGGCAGATCGAGCGATTGAAGATAAGTACCCATCGCACCGTCGAAGACGATGACTTTTTCGTTGAGTAGTGCTAGAAAGTTTTTCATTTGCGAATTTCGATTTGCGATTTGCGATTGCCCATCCCATTTCGCGCGGTTTTCTTAGATGCGGCCATGATCGCCGTGATCTCGTTAGCCTCTTTCAGTAGCGGAGCCACAAGCGTTTCATCCATCATTCCCGATTCGATTATCAATTCCAACCAGTGACAGCTCTCGTCGGCTTCTTCCTCGACCACTCCGAGTTTAGCGATGAACTCCGCTTTCGATCGCCCCCGGCACGCCGCCCTATAATTTGCTGACACTGACGTTCCGCTTCGTATCAACTGATTGCCGATCGCCCGTCCCACCGCTGTCTTGGGCAACGCGTCAACAAGCCTGATCACCCTTAAGGCAAAGGCCTTTGTGCGTTTCAAAAGGTCGTTCTCGTTCATCAATTCTGGCCTTTGAGTGCGATAAGTAAAGCCGCAGCCTGAACCTTATCGCGATCGCAAATCGAAATTCGCAAATCGCAAATCGCAAATAAAAAAGCTCTGCACCAAAAGCACAGAGTTTTCTTCAAAATCTATTCAATTGAACTCTTAGCTTTTTAGCGATTTATTATCGTGGCCGCAAGTCGCTCTAACTCACCACAGATTAACAGATTAAACCCTGCCGCGTTCGCAGTCAATTACGCAGGCAGCCGATGGCCGCGCGGGAAATTCCCGAACGGCATTGGAGCGCCGCTCCATCGGTCGTGCCTGCGGGACATTCGAAGTGCGTTTTTGGGATCAGATTCAGCTGTAACGGCGCCTATTGCTCCAGTCTTTCGACAAAACGCAGCGTATTGATGGCCTTATCGCATTCATCGATAGCCCTGCGGTTGAGGACAAGGGCGAACAGCACTGTTGAGAAACGCTGATCGGCTGACGCGGCCTGGTGCCAGGCCTGCGCCCACATCCGTGCGGCACGCCTGGCGTGGTCCGCGGCCTGGCGTCGCAGGTTCTCAACAACAGGGTTCATTGGTGAGATGGTAAATGAGGCAGTGTGCCGAAGAGGTACCGGACAGTACATTGGGCCGGAAGCGCGTTCAGTGCGGAGTTGGAAACTGCGGCGTGTCGCCGAGGTAGAACTTTAGGACATCAGGGTAGGTCGCAACGAATTTTGACTTGTCCATCACCTCGCTGCATCCGGCGGCGATGATCTCGGGTTCGCGGCCGTGGGCGTATGACGACACGACAAGGATGGGCAGCCGCGCCGTTTCGTTGTTTGACCGGATATGTCGCGCCACTTCAAGCCCGTCCATGTCCGGCAGCCGCAGGTCAAGGATGATCAGGTCCTGCCGCGCGTTCTTGAGCGTCGCCATTGCGTCCGCCCCCGACCGGGCGACCGAGGCGTCGTAACCCTGCATACCGACGATCTCCGCCATAGCATTCGCGATATCATTCGAATCGTCGATGATCAGAATCTTCTTCTTCATCAAAGAGAGCCTCTAAATGCAATGTAGCGCAATAACTTCCGCCAGACAATACCAATGTTGGCATATCCATTGCGATAGTCCGCACGAGGTAAGCTCATCATTCCGTGCAGAAGAGAGTTTCTGAAAGGTCTAAAGTCTAAATGCCCGATGCAACAAGGCATTTTTGAATGCGGATCAACCGGAACCAAAGCGGTTCTTTACAGATCTATCCGTTTTGATCCGCCGGATCCGCGTTCAATTTGCCTCGATTCTGACGTAGGTTGAAGTTTTCACACATCCTTTTGTGCAGTTGTTGGATGTTAGGCCCTTGCAAATGCGCTGGCTTCCTCAATTTTACGCTCGCATCGCCGTCAATATCTCATCCACCACCTTCTTCGCATCCCCAAACAACATAAGGGTGTTTTCGTTATAGAAAAGCGGGTTATCGACGCCGGCGTAGCCGCTGGCCATGCCGCGTTTCATTACAACTACGTCGCGGGCTTCCCAAACGTGGAGGACGGGCATGCCGGCGATGGGCGAAGCGGGATCGTCGAGTGCCGACGGGTTGACGATGTCGTTTGCGCCGATGACCCAGGCAACGTCGGTAGAAGGGAATTCGTCGTTGATCTCGTCCATTTCGAAGACGATATCGTACGGAATGTTCGCCTCCGCCAGCAGGACGTTCATGTGGCCAGGCAGACGGCCGGCGACCGGGTGAATTGCGAATTTCACTTCGGTCCCGCCTTCTTTCAGAATTTTCACGACCTCTGCCAGCGAGTGCTGTGCCTGTGCAACGGCAAGTCCGTAGCCGGGAATGATGATGACCTTTTTCGATTGCTGGAGCATCGCCGCCGAGCTCTCGGCGTCGATCGAATGAACCTCGCCGGCCGGGGCTGAACCAACCGCTGCGGGTGCTCCGCCTTCGGTGCCAAATCCGCCAAGCATTACGCTCACGAACGAGCGGTTCATGCCCTTGCACATTATGTAGCTGAGGATCGCGCCGGATGAGCCGACCAGCGCGCCGGTGATGATAAGCAGATCGTTCGACAGCATAAAGCCCGCCGCCGCCGCTGCCCAGCCCGAATAGCTGTTGAGCATGGAAACGACCACCGGCATATCCGCTCCGCCGATCGCCATGATGAAATGAACGCCGAGAATGCCTGTCAGGATCGTTGCGATCAACAGCGGCCACTGGCCGGTCGCCTCGTTCGGCGCCATAAAAAATGCAACACCAAGGCCGATCGTAACCAGCAGCATGATGATATTTATCATGTGCCGGGCGGGAAGTATCAAAGGCTTGCCGCTCATCGAGCCACGCAGTTTTAAGAACGCGATGACCGAACCGGTAAACGTGATCGAACCGATGCAGACGCCGATAAAGATCTCGGCCGTATGCAGGTTCTTCTCCGCCGCCTCCATTTTCCCATGCGGCCCGAGATATGTCGCAAACCCGACCAGAACCGCCGCAAGGCCGACAAAGCTGTGCAATATCGCCACAAGCTCCGGCATCGAGGTCATCTGCACACGGCTCGCCAAAATACCGCCGATTATCAAACCGGGAACCAACGCCGCCGCCAAAACCGGCAGACCGCCGACATTCATTGCGGCCCCGGTGGCGCCCAACGCGATCAACATCCCGATGATCCCGTACCAATTCCCCCGCCGCGCCGTCTCCTGCCGGCTCAGCCCGCCAAGGCTCAAAATAAACAACGCACTCGCGGCGATGTATGCGATCGTGATTAGGCTTTGTTGCATTAAGATCTAGGAAACGACAACGATCGTTCCCGGTTCAATGTTTTCAAGCATCTCCAAAGCTTTTGGCACCAGCGGTTTGAGCTTCGGAAACGTACTTGGGTGCGTCTTTAAGATAATAATCGAGATAGCTAAAGTCTTTAAATTCTGTTGGAACCGAAGATTTTGATCGACAGTGATCAATACATCAAATTTATCGCTAGCGGCTTTCAACAAATTGCCATTTTTCAGGCCTTTTAAGCCAGCCTCGTCGATCGTCGAAACCTCGTGGCCGACAAATTCAGGTTTGAGATAACTTGTGACGCATTCGTCAAGCAGCAATTTCATAGCCGATCAGCAGTCGCTCCTTCGATTCTTCAAGGACGGCTAATAACTGCTCACGGCTGACCGTCGGATATTGCTCCAAAAATTGCTCGACCGATTCACCACCTTCAAGACTGTCAAACAGATTCTGTATCGGCACACGCGTCCCACGAAAAACCGGCGTCCCGCCAAGCTTTTCCGGGTCGATCTCAATCAAATTGTGGCTGCCATTATTCATATCTTGAAAGTATCGCTGTTAACAACATACCGTCAAGGTGAATCGATCCCTCAACCTGCCCGTACCGCCTAAGCCCGCCAATTCTCAAAATAAACAACGAACTAGCAGCGATGTAAGGACTTGTGATTAGGCTTTGTTGCATTTAAATCGATTCTTCCGGTGTCCCGTAGGGACAAATGTTAATAGCCCACCGATTTATCGGTGGGACGCAGGTCATATTAATTTCGTAGTCCCGTAGGGACGAATGAGATTCGGGTCCATTTTCAATCGTCCCTACGGGACTTGCGCCCTTTGTTGTCATCGTTCCCACCGATAAATCGGTGGGCTATTTTCACGTCGTCCCTTCGGGACGATGAAAAAAAATAGTAAATCGTGCTTTTATCAATCGAAAACATATCGCAGATCGTATTCCATCTCATGCGCATCGAGGAATGCGATGAACTCCGTTGTAAAATCCACCTTCCTATCGTGCTCTGCTTGATTATTGATGTAATTGATCGTCCGCGCTTTCTCGCTGATCGAGATCGAAAACGCACCATAACCTTCCTGCCATTCAAAATTTCGATGTTCGGGGAACGTATCATGAATCCATTTAGACGATCCGCCTTTGATCAACTGCATCGCTTTCGAAATCGACATTGTCTTCGCGAGCGATAGCAACAGATGGATATGGTCATCAACACCTCCGCCGTGAATCAGCCTAAACCCGTTCTCCCTTGCGATTCCGCCAATGTAAGGGAGCAATCGGACCAGCAATTCAGGCGATATCATCGGTCGGCGACCTTTTGTGCTGAACACGCAGTGCATCAATTGTGAAACGAACGAATGTGCCATTGATAAAGTCTGTTGTTCGCAATGCGAAATTTTCGTTTGTCCCGCAGGGACATCCGACAATAGCCCACCGATTTATCGGTGGGAATACGGGTCAAAATGAATTCGTAGTCCCGTAGGGACGAATGAATCCGTTTACGGCCGCGAATGTGTTCAGCCGTCCCTACGGGACTGTTTCGGATTTTCAAACCTTTCCCACCGATAAATCGGTGGGCTATTTGCAGATTGTCCCTTCGGGACGGCAAACAAAAGGCACTTGCGGCAATGTTGGCGATTGTGATTATAGCTTTGTTGCTTCAAGTAATTGATCTTATTGAACGTCGGATTGAATCTTTTTACTCACGATCCCGCTTACAGTAGACATCACCGCGATCGCGGGGGAATAGTTAATCATTTTCGAAACCATCGTCTGAATAAAGGCATCATCCCCCGCGTTCTCAATGTAATGGTCCGGTTGATGCGGGAATTCCGCTCGACTAAGAAGATATCGTTTATTGTCCTCGATCTCGTTCAAACGCGACAATGCTAGAAAGCTGGCGAAAGTATCTTCTTCTTCAAGAAGATCGATCAAAAATCTAATTGATCTTTCATCCCTAAGCCATAAGATCTGCTCCAAGTGCGCTTCCTTGAGCAAGCTATCACCTCGCGAAACCATTCGTTCAATTTCTTCAGGAAAAGATTCATCTTTTCCCAACTTCCAAAGCGAGCCAGCGATCGTGAGTCTCCGACTAGCATCGGTCATTTCAGCAAGCATCTTCTTGAGAGTTGGAATAGATTCATTATCGTCGAGCAGCGCGATACCTTCGATAATATGCGCGCATCCAAGTCGGAGATTTAGACGCAATAAGTCGATCGCTAACCCGCGCTCCGCAGGTGTTAATTCATTCAAAAACTCCAAATCGACTTCGTGCCGATTCAATCCAAACGAATCTTCAAACCAGTAATGGTAGAACTGCCTGAAGGCGTCCGAACGCGCGGTTTCAAAAATATTGTCAGGAATGTCGTACTCCGCCATGGCTCTTATTTCCTAAACATCCCCAGCATTCGATTTGTTACTAAAAATCCGCCGGCGATGTTGATGGCGGCTATTAGGACGGCTATCGCGCCGAGGATGACTGTTAGGTTTAGGGAGCCGAGGCTTCGATTGCCGCTGGTGAAGAGGTCGCCGGTCAGTTGTAGCATGCCGCCTACTAAGATAATTCCGCTGATGGCGTTGGTTACGCTCATTAGCGGTGTGTGGAGCGCCGGTTTTACGTTCCAGACGACCTGGAAGCCGATGAAGATGGCGAGGATGAAAACCGTTAGGTGGCCGAGGAAATCTCCGCCGGCGGTGGCCGGTTTTGGCGGGATGATGAAAGCCAAGCCCAGCATGATCAGGCCGGCAATGGCGAGCAGCCACGGGCTGACGCCGGTGCCTTCGTCGTGGCCGTGGCCGGCGGGTTTGGCGATGGCAGCCGAGCTTTTCGACGGCACGCCCGGTTCGGGCGGCGGCGGCTGTTCCTTGACCGGCGCGGGCCAGAGCATTTTGCCATCGTGCAGGACGATTGCCCCGCGGACGACTTCGTCGTCGAGATCGACATGGAGTTGTCGTCCGACGTGGGCCGTATCTATGGCGGACTGGTCGCCCGCTGACACCGACTGGCCGCCCGCTGATACCGACTGGCTGCCCGCCGACACCGACTGGCTGCCCGCCGACACCGACTGGCCGCCCGCTGACGCAGGCGGTTCTGACAATTCTTCCAGCAACGCGGCGACGCATGCGCCGTATAGCTGCGATGACATTGACGCCATTCTTGATGGCAGGTCGGTGTAGCCGATTATTGTTACGCCTTTATGGTGGGTTACTTTGCCAGGTTCGGTAAGGGCGCAGTTGCCGCCTTGTTCGGCGGCTAGATCGACGATGACCGAGCCGGGCTTCATCGATTCGACCATGCCTTTAGTGATGAGTTTTGGCGCCGGTTTTCCCGGGATCAGAGCGGTCGTTACGATAATGTCCACCTGCATTGCCTGTGCGGCGAACAGGGCCATTTCGGCTTTGAGAAAGTCGTCGGACATCTGCTTGGCGTAACCGCCTTTGCCTTCGCCTTCTTCTTTAATATCCAGTTCAAGGAACTCGGCACCCATCGAAGCGACCTGGTCTTTTGTCGCCGAACGCGGGTCAAATGCACGGACGATCGCACCCAAACCCTTTGCCGCACCGATCGCGGAAAGGCCCGCGACACCTGCGCCGATAACCAAAACCTTTGCCGGATCGATACGTCCGGCGGCGGTTATCTGCCCGGTAAAAAATCGCGGAAAATGAGCGGCGGCTTCAATAATGGCACGATATCCGGCAATGTTCGCCATAACCGAGAGCGTGTCCATTTTCTGCGCACGCGTTATGCGCGGCACGCTGTCCATCGCAAAAACGGTCGCGTTCTTTTTTGCCATCCGGTCGATGACCTCGCGGTTTTGGCCGGGCCATATAAAGCCGACCAGCCAGCCGCCATCGCGCATCAGATCGGTCTCGCCGTTCTCAGGCGGGCGGACCTTCATCACGACATCGGACGACGCCCAAAGCTCGGCCGCGTCGGGAACTATCGCCGCTCCGGCCTCCCTGTATTCGGCGTCGGTCGCATTTATCTCGTGCCCGGCCCCGGCCTGAACCGCAACCTCAAAACCAAGCTTCTTCAATTTAAGTATCGTTTGCGGTGTCGCCGCAACGCGCTTTTCTCCGGGGTGAATTTCCTTTGGGATGCCAATTTGAGTCATAAGTTTCGGCAGGCGCAGGTAACAGTGCGCTTATGCGGATTCGAATGCGGAATTTTAAACGATAAGCGAGGAGCGCACAAACTGCAGCTGCCAGTCGGGTCCGAATTGTTCAGTGGCGGGCTGCCCGATTTCTTCCTATTCCTCTAAATCCATCGTTGCAACGCTGCCTGACCACCGAACAAGCGGAAAAAGAAGAACACGAAAAAAGAGGACCCGGGTTTACTGGATCTTCTGCATTGCGATGCTGATCATTGAATCCTCGCCCACTATCTTGTTGTATGAGACCCAATATCCGGCCTTCTCATAGCGGACCATTTTTGAAATGCCGCCATCAGCCCTTGCCGGAACATCCTCACCAAATACGTCTTTCGGCGACGGAGCACCGGTCAATTTGCCGGAGAATGTGAGCATGATCGCCGTCACCTTATGCGAAGCATCGTAAATAAACTGTGCCGATTCTTCGTCGCTGAAAACGTAAAGGTCCTGTGCGTCGGAGCGGTCCTTTGGATCGCCCAACAGCTTGCGAATGTCGTCCGCCGCCATTCCGAGGGATATGCCTTTATAGGCGAATTTGGGGTTTGCGGCTGTGGGCGTGGGCATTGGCCGAACCAACAACGCGTTGGCTTCGCGGCCGCCATTGTTCGCAAATATCAGCGGGGACGCAGCCAAAGTCACAAGAATAAACAGGTACACAACAGGCTCTCTCACGGTTTGTCACCTCTCAAGAATGTCGCCGGCACTGTAGATGCCGGATCTGCCTGCCCGGGTTCGAGCTTTACGATCTGCCTATTTGCGCGCCTCGAAAACGCGATTGAACGGCGTTTCCGTTGCACGCCGAAATTGCGTGAAGCCTGCCGAGGCCGCAACCTCGCGGATGGCATCATCGGTTGCGACCGCACCCAGAGCGGCGCCGCCAAGGGCCATCGAGTTCGCGGTACAGCAAAGTGTCGAGGCGCCTGAGAATGTCCTCCCGACCGGATTGAAATTCTCTTCAACGGTATTGCCCGCCATTGGTTCAACGATCAGAACGCTGCCGTCGTCAGCAAGATCTTCAAATGCGCGTTTCATCGCTCCGTGCGGGTCGCCCATATCGTGCAGGCAGTCAAAAAAGCAGATCAGGTCGTAGCTATTATCCGGGATGGATAACGCATTCTCGGTGACAAAGGTCACACGGCCTGACAGCCCGGCCGCCGCGGCCTTCGCCGACGCGTTCTCGATCGAGGCCGGATGATTGTCGAATCCCTCGAACGTAGAATTCGGATATGCCTTCGCCATGATAATGGTCGAAGCCCCGTGGCCGCAGCCGACATCGGCGACTCTTGCGCCGGCTTTGAGTTTCTGTTCGATGCCTGTCAAAGACGGTATCCATGAGTCAACAAGATAGGCCGTATATCCGGGACGAAAGAATTTTTCTGTTCCGATAAACAGATCTGGGTCGTGTTCGCCCCAAAGCATCCCGCCGCCATTTTTGAATGAATCGAAAATGCGCGGCTGTGCGTTCAGCATTGCTTTGATCACATAAAAACCGCCGCCGACAAAGAACGGGCTGTCCTCATCGTTCAATGCGACAGCCTGTTCGGGCAGCATAGAGTATTTTCCGGACGCAGGGTCGTAATGAACGTATTCGCCCGCGGCCTGGTTAATAAGCCATTCGCGAACATAGCGTTCGTTGGTCCCGGTCTTTGACGCGAGCTCGGCCGGCGTCAAACCGTTCGCTTCGGCCAAGGCCTCGTACAAGCCAAGTTTAAAACCGATATAACCGAGTATCGAACCAAGTGTTGCTCCGAAATCGGTCACCACCTTCCCAAGGAAGGCATGCATTTTTTCTTCATCCAATTGACGCGGTTGAGCAGCGTGTGACATAAACACCTCCAGATCTGAAGTCGAAGGCGAGGAGTTCGGCTTGGTTTTGAGATAAGAATTATAAACCTCAATTATTACCGAATCAAATAATAGAATTGATCGGTTTAGCGGCTGCCGCCGACGAAGTAGAAACCGGAAAGAACATAAACGGAGCAAAGTAGTAACTCGCCCGCGAAGATAGCGGAGATAAATTTTGGGAAATGCATTCGAGTGGTTCCGGCAACGTAACAGACCGCATCTGTCGGCACCAGCGGAAAAAATGCCCACGCCGCAACAAATGCAACTCCGCGTGGTTTTTCGAGCCCGTTCTTGATTCGCAATAATGACCGCGGCTTCTTCCTTTCAAAATAGGCGGAAAAACCAAGCAGATCAGAGAAAAAATAGATCATGCTGGATGACAGAATGATCCCGACGATCGAGATGCCGAGGACAAGAAAGGGCTGGCTCGGAAACAGGATCGTGCCGGCAACCACAAGCGGCGTACTCGGAAGCAAGGTAAACCCGCGGAGCACAGACATTGCAAGAAATACAAGCCATATTTGGGATTCAAAACTTTGCAAAAAGCTCGCGATATTCTCGGACGTGAATGACTGCGGTTCCGTAAAATAAAAATAAAGTGCCGTGACTATGATCGAGGCCCACGCGGTCAACAGCGCTATTCGCGTCACCGCCGCAAAATGTCCGAGGAACGTTCGCATACCTGTTCGCCAAAGTCTCGAACAGCATACGGAATGCCGGTCATTGTCGTTCCATAATTGTTTTCAAATTTGACCGCCCGACCTCGAAATCGCGCTTGGATCGCTTTGCAGGCGGTCAATAGATACGAAAACCGCGAGTTCTCAAAGTAAGATCTCGCGGTTTTAATTAAGTCTAATGCTGACCTTGGGTTATGCCGAACGGGACAGCGTTTCCATGTCGGCTTTCCACCTAAGTACAGGTTTTCGGGCGGCGGCGGCTTCGTCGAGGCGGCCGATGCGGGTTGAATGCGGAGCGTCGATCACAAGCTGCGGATTCTCACGTGCTTCGCGGTCGATGTCTTTCATTGCTTCGACAAAAGCATCGAGGTCCTGGCGGCCGACGGATTCGGTCGGTTCGATCAGCATCGCGCCTTCGACGACGAGCGGGAAATAAATGGTCGGCGGGTGAAAGCCGTAATCGATCAGCCGCTTTGCTATGTCGAGTGTATGCACACCAGTCGGGGTCTGTTTTTTGTGAGAAAAGATCGCCTCATGCATACAATCGGCGTCGTAGGGCATATCATAGGTGTCTTTCAGATTTTCGGCTACATAACGTGCATTTAAGACCGCTGTTTCGGTAACTTCTTTGAGGCCCTCGGCGCCGTGTGTGTAGATATAGGAAAGTGCACGGATCATCATACCGAAGTTACCGAAGAACGCTTTGACCC
>JADLDC010000424.1 GCA_020846885.1 Acidobacteriota bacterium
CGGAAAACAATGTGATCCACCAGCCTTCTGCCGTCCGGAGTATGCCCGCAACTGTTCTGATCGTGATGGATACAGGCGGCGAGCTGCGCTCGGTCAAGGGCCTTGAGCAGACGCAGAAAGTTGCAAAGGCTTTGGTCGCGGCCCTAAACCCGGACGATACTATAGCCGTAATGCAGTACAACGACAAGCCAAAGATCCTTTCCGAATGGACAACAAACAAGGATGTTGCCGCAGCCGCGATCGGGCGGGCCGGTTTTGGAAAGCACGATGCTTTTGTAAAGGCCCTGGCGATGGCGAAGGACTTTTTTGCAAAAAGTTCAGCCGAAAATAAGCATCTCGTCCTGATAACTGACGGAACGGACAGCTACAACGACCTTGGCAGCAAGCGCCGTGCAATGCGCGATCTTTTGTCGCGTGACCTTACCGTCCATGTTCTGAGCTACACGCGAATGGAGATCGTAGATATCGAACCACGCACCAAGATGCTCTCAAACACGCCGCCGCCAAAGGCAATGCCGGACGAAGTTGCGGCAACCTTGCCGAATGGCGTCCGCGACATTGCGCAGGCACCAAAGGTCGGGCCGACCATCAATCTTGACCGCAAACTTTTGAAAACGTTGCGCGAGCGAAAATCCGATCTCGAGGCAAGCGAAGAGCAGCTTACCGACCTCGCCCAGAACACGAACGGCGAAATGATCATTCCTGAAACAAAGGAAGAAATGATCGCCAAGGCCGCCCTCGTTGCCGATATGATCGACGCGTCATACGTTGTCACATATATGCCGAAGATCCCGATCGCTGAAACCGGAGGCGTAAGGGACATTACCGTAACGTCCAAAAAACCGGGCGTCATCATCGAGGCGCACCGAAAGCTTGTGATAAACAACGACCGCCGATAGGCGTCCTCAGGTTAGTTCAGAATTAATAACTCCGTGCCCTTTGTGTCTTCAACTTTGTGCTTAAAGGATCTTTAACACAAAGTTCACAAAGTTGAAGACACAAAGGGCACAAAGGGATTGCGCCCGGAGCGCATAGTGCGAATATTTACAATTTGCCGCCATTGCCGTATCATCGAATTATTCCGGCCTAAGCGAGAACACAGAATGTCCTGGGAGTGGGAAGAATTCACACAAAAGGCGAATTATCGCACGGAGATGATCCGTGTGTCGCTCAATGCGCGCGGCCACTTTTTTCTCAATCAAAAAGCGGCCGAGGCGCTCGGCAATCCTGAGGCCGTTATCCTTCTCTACGAACGCGCCGGCGGCCTGATCGGGATCAGGCCAAGCACATCCGAAGTTGAACACTCATACGAGATAAAGCGCCATGGCTCATCGCAAAATTGTTTTGTTCGGGCTAAATCTTTCTGCAATTATTATGGCGTTCGGCTCGGTGAGACCCTCGTTTTCAACGATATTCAGGTGCAGGAAGGTATGCTTGTCCTTGATCTCGGAAATGTGACCGAGGTGCTCCGCCGGGCCCGGTCGATCGAATTCCCGCACCAGGCCAACGGGCACAAGCGGCCTGCGCAGCCAATTAAATTCAGTAACCTGCTTCGAATGAGGGCGCCGGACGAAGAGTGACCCCTTTTTGTTCGCTCCTCAGAACGCATTCAGCCCAAAGTACTTGTAACCGGCCGCGGGGAAGCGCCGTCTTGACCAACAAGCGGCCCTATTTTGCGCATTTTGGTACCGCCGATGAGCCCATTGCAAACCGTATTGCAGGAGGAAACGCTAGTTCGACCGGACGAGGACGAGTGCATTGACGCCGTCCGCTCCGAGCGGACCGACGCGCAATTGGTCGAATTGGTGCTCGCGGGCGACCAAACTGCGTTCGAACAATTGTTCGACCGGCATAAACGGCTTGTGGCTTCGGTCGCCGCGCGTTACATCCGACGGCCTGATCAGATCGAGGATGTTATCCAAACGACATTTGCCAAGGCCTTTGTTGAACTGAAACGGTTCCGCGGCGATCACGAGCTTTCGTTCCCGAGCTGGCTGGCGCGGATAACATCCAACGGCTGCCTCGATATTCTTCGCAGCCAAAAACGGCGGCCGGAAGAGTTTGCCGACGACATGAGCGGCGTCGAACTAATGCAGTTTGAAGCAGGCGGCGGTGCAAGCAGCGAAGAGCGTGTGATAAACCGGGACCTGGCGGAAAAGCTCCTTTCGCGAGTTTCTGCTGAAGACCGTGATCTGCTGCATTTGCTCTATGCAGAGGAAATGAGCATGGCCGACGTGGCGGAACGGTTTGGCTGGACGATTTCGAAAGCAAAATTAAGGGCGTGGCGGGCGCGCCACGCACTAAGGCGGGTCTTGAAACGTTACTTGTAACCGTCCGTGGGCACAGAACGTCTGTTGAATTGAAGATGAGATCAGGAAGGCCGACAAAAAAGGAACTTGATGAGCTGAGCAGGCGGATATTGATCGCCGCGGCACCGGCCGACGATGAGATCGACCGTATCGTCTCGGATCCGCTTCTATATGACGGCGTATTGGCAAAGATCGCCGCGGCCCCGGTACGCCGGCAGCAGGCGGCCCGATTTGCATGGAAGCCAGTTGCCGCCTCGGCAATGGTGCTGGCACTGCTTTCGATCCCTTTGCTTGCATACCTGAAGTTCATGAACACGGCGGAGTCGATCGCTCGCCAAGCGCGCCCCGCGCCACAGCTACGCGTTCAAGAGCAGCCGCCACCGCCCGTTGTGGATGAACCTCAACCATACCGCGAACCAGACGACAGCGCGGCCGTACCGGAGCGTGTAGCCGTACCGGAGCGTGTGGCCGTACCGGTACGGGCGTCAGTTCCTGTGGACCGAATGCCGCGGACGCGAAGAGAGCGTCCGGCCCAGGTGCCGCAAGCTGAGACGGCTTTTCAGCCGATCGGCCTCGCTGAACGTGCCGAAGATGCGGCGATAGACGGCCGTGTGGTGCGTGTAGAGGTACCGAGAGCGACACTCTTCGCGATGGGCGTGAATGTTCCGCTCGAGAACGGAACGCGGCCCGTAAAGGCAGATCTTTTGCTCGGCCCTGATGGGTCGCCGCGAGCGATCAGGTTAGTTGAATAATATTAGAAGGAAACTCGAAGTTATGAAGACGCTTGCAGGAATTGCTTTATTTGTTCTGTTGGGAATAAGTGTGAACGGCCAGTCGATGATGTCCAGGACCATGTTTGAATCGTCCGGAATGACCGAGAGGACGATCAAGGGAGCCCCGTTCTCCGCTCTCGAGGTGAATGAGAGTATTCAAACATTTGCCGACGGCAACCGTATCGTTCGCAGTTCTACGAACAAGCTTTATCGCAGCAACGAGGGGCGATTCCGGCGTGAAGTTTCCGGCAGCTCAGGAGGTTCGTGGGGCACGTTCTATTCGTTTGGACCCGAGATCATGATCCTGGACCCGATCGGCGGCTATCGGTATATGCTTGATACAAAGGCGAAGTCGGTCCGAACGGGCAGGCTTAGGCTAAGCGGAACCCGTCCGTCCGTTCTCTCGCCGGCCGAAAAGGTGAACAACGAACGAAAGCGTGTTGAATTGAATTCGGTTGCGGCAGCAGAAAAGGGTAATGACGAGCGAAAGCGCGTTGAATTGAATGCCGTTGCGGCGGCGAAGTTATCGAATTCACTCTCGGCAGATGGACAAAGCGACAGCTCAGGCCACGGCCGGCGAATGAAATATGATACTCGGACCGAAGATCTTGGCACACGGACCGTCGAAGGTGTTAGGGCAGTTGGAAAACGGACCATTACGACCATTCCGGCGGGCGACATCGGCAACGAACGGGCTATCGAGATAGTTTACGAAAAATGGTATTCAAATGATCTGCAGTTGGTCGTGATGTCAAAGCACACTGACCCGCGGTTTGGCGAACAAACCTACCGGCTGACCAATATTTTGCGGAATGAGCCGGACCCGAGCCTGTTTGAAGTGCCGGCCGGATATAAGGTGGTAACGGAATCTCGGGGCGGTTACTCGTTCGGCAGCTCAAGATCTGGTGAGGGAGGCCAGAATTCGGTTTGGACA
>JADLDC010000425.1 GCA_020846885.1 Acidobacteriota bacterium
ACAGGAACGCGACCGGATAAACTCCGTGCGGCAGGACCGAACGATAACCTTCCAGCAATCCCGCGGCGATCGTTTTGTCGCGGACAAACCGTTGATTGACAAAAAAATACTGCGCGTCGCGGTTAGTGCGGCGTTCGCGCGGAGCGGAGACAAACCCGGACACTTTTGCGACAAACTCACGGCCGCCCGTAACAGGCAGCAAGCTTTCAAGAATGCCTGAGCCGAATATCTGAAACGCCCGTTCGCGCAGGTCTCGGGCGGGCGACGCCGACAGGACCTCGCGGCCGTTATTCGTCATCGTAAACGCGATCTCAGGATGTGCCAAGGCATAATGTGTCACTATCCCAGCGAGATGATAATTCTCGGTCGCCTCAGACCGCATGAATTTCCGCCGTGCGGGCGTATTAAAGAAAAGGTCCCGGACCGAGATCGTCGTACCGGTATCGCGGGCCGCATCTTTTACATCTATCAGCCGTCCGCCTTCGATCAAAACGCGTGTCGCCGCCGGCTCTTCCTCGATCTTTGAGACAAGCTCGACCTTTGCGACCGACGCGATCGACGCCAGGGCCTCGCCGCGAAAGCCGAGCGTCGAGATCATGCCAAGATCATCAAGCGTGCGGATCTTGGAAGTTGCGTGCCGCTCAAATGCGAGGATCGCGTCGTCGCGGACCATTCCGTGCCCGTCATCGGCCACACGCATAAGCCGCCGCCCGCCCAATTCGATCTCGATCCTGATCCGCCCCGCACCGGCGTCGATCGCATTTTCGACCAGCTCCTTTATTACGGACGCCGGCCGTTCGACCACCTCGCCTGCCGCGATCTGGTTTGCCAAATTGTCCGATAATATGCGGATCTTGCTCATTCTAAAGATAGATAACTCGATGCCCCTTGTCGCAAAGGTCTATCGACTCATACGCCCAATCAATAAAATTCGAGCCAAAGCGATCGGCGAACGAGACAACGTTCAAAGTTCGTTCCTGGAGATGTCCGTGCGGCACGACGGCCGCGAATAGGCCGTTTATCCTGCGGTTGACGGTCTCGTCCAGTTCGAACCGCCGCCGCCAGTATTTTTTCTGCATCGCCGAAATATGATAAAGGATCTTTCGCCGCCGCGTTGCAAGGTCAGCGGCAAGCGTGATATCCATTTCCGACAACGCTTCATCCAGCCGGTGCAGTTCCGCATTGATGGTCTCTTCGGCCCCGGCGAACAACTTTCCGGTATCCTGATCAATAAACTTATCGACGAGCTGTGAAAGGATCGCTTCTTTGCCGTCAAAAATATCGGGCAGTGTGAGGCCGTATTTTTCCAGCGTCCGGGCGTGCTTTGCCTCAACGAATGTAAAGCTTTGCCGGTGCAGGATTGTCGTCACCGGCCGCTCCAAAATTCGATAAACTTCGCTGTTCTGAGCAAAATATGCGATCTCAGCCCCGCCGCCAAAATAACAGATGGTTGGAAAAAGCTGATCCTGCACCACAGGCCGCAGCATTACGCCCGGGCTGAAGCGTCCGGGTGTTTCGGCGGCGGCGGCTGCCAATTGATCGACACTGAAACTCGTTTTGCCGCCCTTTACATGGATAGTGCCGTCACCTTTTCGTCGAAGTGCCATCCGCCGGCCGTCATCATCGTGCCAAAACAACGGAAAGTAATCATCTTCAACAAGGACCTGCGAATGATAACCGGCATCTGCCAGTTCACTGTTGCGGCGGATGATCGCGGCGACTATCTCGTCACTACGCCGCACGGCGTCAGCATAGATCGGGGCCGCAAGCTCTTTCAACGCCGGGTCAAGCGGATCCGCGGCGATCAGCCCGAACTTACCTAACAGGACGGTCAAAAAGGTACCAAACGCTTCGCCAAAGGATGCTCCGGGCTTCCATGCGGCGGAGATCTGGCCCTTAAGTTCGGCCGAAAATTCCGTCTCCGGCAATTCAGCGAACATTCTATCGATCGCGGCTCCGACCGACTCGTTCAGCAGGATACTGCCAACCGGAAGCCCTTCATCCGCCCCGGCGGGATCAACCTTTGATTCATAGAGCCCGCCGGCCCGGCCTACGATAAAGCTGTTCGAAACCTCAGCGAGATCGTGGTCCTCGGTCGCCATCCAAAAAACGGGCACAGCCTTGACACCTTGCTGCCTCAAGCTTTCAGCCATTTTTACGGCGGAGAGTGCTTTGTATATAGAATAGAGCGGCCCGGTGAATAATCCGGTTTGCTGGCCCGTCAAAACGGCAACCGAACCCGGATGGCGCAATACGTCAATATTTGCCAACGTTTCCGGCCCGGCGCCGAATTTTGTGTTTATTCGCAAAAGAGCGTCGCACAACGCGTGGCGGTCGGTCCGATAATTCGCTAAAACCTCATCAGCCCTGGCGGCCACATCCGTGTGACGCTCGACAGCGGATGGATAGAATCGTTTTAGAGAAAGCGGATCTTCCTGATATTGAATAAAAAGTTTGCTTTGCGCAGGTATGACGGAAAACGGAAGGCTTTCCGTCCGCAGACCGCGAACACTTACGGTTTTTGTACAGCCGCTGTCATTCATCGAAAGAAGTGGATACCCCGGATTGTTAGATTATAGATTCCGTCCGGCCAACTTCAAAGCCGTCAGCCTGGGGGACCCGGAAAAGAAAATAGCTGTCAGCCAACCGCTAACAGCTACTTTCGCACGCAAATGCTTTGCCGCCGGACGGCCTACTTATGGTTCGTCGAAGCCGTTGTTTCCGTACCGGCCGTGCCCGCAAGATCAAAGTTGCGGTCGATGACGTAAACGCCTGAGGAGTGCGTGCCGGCATATATCCGGTCAGCGTTGTTCGGATCGAACGCCATCATCCAAACCCGGCGGCTTGGGAGCTTCAGGTCCTTGGAATCGATACGCTTCCAGTTCATCCCGGCATCTTTTGAATAATAAACGCCGCCGTCATTCTCAAGAGCGCTTGAAACGAGCACCTCGTCAGAATTCCGCGGGTCGATAAGGATGCTTTTGTAATTGCCTAACGGCAAATTCCCGCCGCGGCGTGTCCATGTACGCCCGCCGTCGCGGCTTAAATAGAGCGTGTGGATAGTGCCGACGTAGATGTAATTAGGCCGCTTCGGATCGATGACGATAGAGCTTATCGGGACGCGTTCCGGAGCACCGCCCTGCTTGGCCCACGTTTCGCCGTTGTCAGTTGAAACGAGCACGCCGGACGTGGCCGTACCGACCCAAATGGTCCCGGGAACAAGCGGCGACGCGGCGATCGCATAAACATCCTGGTTCAAACCTTCGCCGAACGTGATCTTTTCCCAGCCCTTTGACAGGTCATACGAACGGTAAAGGCCGCCGTCGGTACCGGCGAGGATGCCGTTCTTTTCGTCGTCAGTATGCGCGAGTACATTTATCTTTTCGGTCAGTACTGGGACAAGCTCCTGTCCGGCGGCGGGGTCAGGCTTAACGACGGGCTTCGCGGGCGCTTTGGCCTTTGCCGATGTCTTGCTTCCTCTTCGCGAGGTTTTCTTTGCGGGTGCTTTCTTGACCGGCTTGGGGCCAGTTACCGCGGCCCACGAAACGCCGCGGTCTAATGACTGGAATAGCCCCACGTTTGTACCGAGGTACATCTTGTTCGGGTCAACGCGGTCCTGCAGGACGGCGAAAAGCGAATTACGGCTGACATCGAGCCCCTTTGCCTGCTCCCAACTCTGGCCGCCGTTTGTGCTGTAAAAGAAAAATCCGCCGCTCGTGCTGGTGTTCTGCGTGGTTGCATACAGGCGGTCCGGCACGGTCAGGTCGGGCGTTATTGAATAAGTAAAGCGGCTTGTAAAATTATCATTGGTCGGAACAAAATTGTGGCCGCCGTCGGTCGATACCATGACGCCGTAATTGTTCGTTCCGATAAAGATGCGGTTCGGCTCGGACGGATGGACGGCGATCGAATTGACCTCGAGTGTCCGCGGCGTGGTCAGTATCCACGTTTTGCCGCCGTTTGTCGTCATCCAGAACCCTTGTGTCGTCGCGGCGTAGATGGCGCCGGGAACGGCCGGATTTTGAACGATGTCACGCGTCCGGCGCGATGTGGAAGGTATGCCCTGGATCTTTTTCCAGTTCTCGCCGCCGTTCATCGATTCATAGATGCCGCTGCAGGCGGAAGCGATCAGATGATCGTTGTCCTTATAGTTGACGGTGATCGCAAACACATCTGAATCATCGATCATCCCGTTCTTTATCAGGCTCCAGCTTTGCCCGCTGTCGGTCGATTTATACGGCCGCCAGCTTGTACCGGCGTAAAGAGTGCTGGTATTTCGCGGATCGACGGCCATTGAATTGATATCGATCGGCATTGTATTTGAATCGAGCCGTTTCCAATCATCGCCGCCATCGGTGGTGACAAAAATGCCGGTCTTTGAACCAACGTATAACGTCTTTGGGTCCTTGGCTGACTGCACCATCGCGTGGATGGCCTCGTTCTTAAGGGCCTTGGCCTCTTTCCAGGTCGTGCCGCCGTCCGAGGATTTGAAGAATCCGCCCGGAAAATTACCTCGATGGCCGGAGGCATAAATGACGTTAGAATCCTGGTTATCGACAAAAAGCTGATCCAGCGTGAGAAGCGGGATATCAAACCGCGCAAGCATTTTCCAGGTCTTGCCCGCATCGGTAGAACGGTGTACCTGCCCGTCCATCGTACCTATATAGATGACGTCCTTGTTGCGCGGATCGATGGCGACCGAGCGGACATCGCCGCCGTTCGGGCCGACGACCGACCATTGTGTCGAACTCTTTGTATCGACAAAAACATTTTCGCCGTCCGCGGCCAACGCGGGCGAAGCGCCAGTAACAATGAACGCAAGTATCAGGAGGGAGCTTACAATTGCGGTCCAAAAACGAGGTCGGAAGAGTTGCGCGTTTCGTTTGAACATAGCTTTCAGATAGGATTCTCTAGCGATTTTCAGTA
>JADLDC010000426.1 GCA_020846885.1 Acidobacteriota bacterium
ACGGATCTACAGGCGGTGCATCATCGACCAATGGCGTGCCGTCCGATTGACAGAACCGGAGCGAGTCATCAAAGGTCCGTTGGCAGGTCGGGCATTTCTTCATAAATTGGTCCAGTTAATAGTCCAGCTTCTAGCTTGCCTTACCCGTGTTAAGAGTTCAAGGTTCGGGACCGGCCTCCCGTACAGCCGCGGATCCTAAGGGGCGCATAGAAAGCCCGTCCCGGTCACTGAATTCAAAACCACAAAACTCTGTCCTTTATACCTTTAGCCTTACACTAATTCAAGTTTGCTAAAGAAGTAGGCGATCTCGATGCCGGCATTTTCATCGGAGTCAGAACCGTGCACGGCATTTTCGCCGATGGATGCGGCAAAATCCTTGCGGATCGTTCCTTCAGCCGCCTCGGCCGGGTTCGTCGCTCCCATCAGGTCACGCCATGCCTTAACGGCATTGTCCTTTTCCAACGCAAGCACAACGCACGGCCCGCTTGACATAAAATCGCAAAGCTCGTCAAAAAAGCCTTTGCCGGCGTGGACGGCATAAAAACCCTCGGCCTGCTTTCGTGTTTGATGGATCAGTTTCATTCCGCGGATCTTGAACCCCTCGCCCAAGATGCGTGAAATGATCTGTCCCTGCTTCCCGCCGCGCACCGCGTCAGGTTTAATGATCCCAAAAGTCAAATTGTTCATTATTTATCAGCACTCTACTGTCAGTAGTAACTTTCCGTAACGTTCTTTTCTATTCCGATAAGGTCGGGCCCGATAATGATGCAGATCCTTGGGGCCGGTATCCTTCCAACATATCCGCTAAACGATGGGTCGTCCGTAGGGCGAGGCATCGAGAAAACTTGGTGACGCCGCTTCCGAGTTACCCGACCGCGGACTTTGCCAACGCTTCCTGAATGGCATTGCCGATGTCGGCGGGCGATTCTACAACGCGGATGCCGGCCTCGGCCAGCGCTTTCATCTTTTCAGCGGCCGTTCCTTTTCCGCCGGAGATAATTGCGCCGGCGTGGCCCATTCGGCGGCCGGGCGGGGCTGTTTGGCCGGCTATAAAGGCAACAATTGGTTTGGTAACGTTGTCTTTTGCAAATTCCGCGGCGTCTTCCTCCGCCGTTCCGCCGATCTCGCCGATCATAACTATCGCGTCGGTCTCATTATCTTCCTGAAAAAGCCTCAGCGCGTCCGTGTGCGTTGTTCCGATTATCGGATCGCCGCCTATGCCGATCGCGGTAGATTGCCCAAGGCCGAGCGCGGTCAATTGGCCGACCGCTTCATAGGTCAACGTGCCTGAGCGGGAAACTACGCCGATGCGGCCTTCTTTATGAATGTGTCCGGGCATGATACCGATCTTGCATTTTCCGGGCGAGATGATGCCGGGGCAGTTTGGGCCGATCAGACGCGTTTGGAACGCTGCCGTCCCGGCGGCGTCACTCGCCGACGAGACGCCGGCGTTCCGTAAGAACTCTTTTGCCTTGACCATATCCGCCACCGGAATGCCTTCGGTAATGCAGACAACGACCGGGATACGTGCGTCGGCCGCTTCCATAATGGCGTCGGCGGCAAACGCGGGCGGAACATAGATCACCGAAGCATTTGCACCTGTTTCGCGGACGGCGTCGGCCACTGTATTGAACACGGGAATTCCCTCGTGCGTAGTTCCGCCTTTTCCGGGCGTTACGCCGCCGACGACATTGGTCCCGTAATCGACCATCTGCAGCGTGTGAAATGTGCCTTCTTTTCCGGTAATGCCCTGAACGATCAGGCGCGTATTCTTATCAACCAAGACGCTCAAAAGTTGTTTCTCCTGATACTGAAATCTTGCCGAACGGGTCAGCCGAAAGTATATCACGCCAAACTAACTCCGCAGAAATTGCCAAACAAGGCCATTGCGCCGTGCCTAATCTATGAAATAAAAGAATTTATTTTTTTGAATTTGGACAAAAAGGTTATAGACATCGCCCGTTTATTCTGATAATCTGCGGTCTAGGAGCCTTCACACTTCAAAACACATCTCAGGCACGATCGCCCTTACCCCCCGGCTTTTGACATTTGCGTTCACCGCGAGGATCAGGAACAATGACTATTTTTCTACAAAAAATCTACCTTTTGCGCCTTGTTTTATCGTGCGCTTTCTTTGCCGTTCTGTTTGCCGTTCCGGCACTGGGCCAAACCGTTACGTTTGCTCAGTTTTTTGAACAGAATGGTACTCAGGACTTTGTTTGGACGAATAACGGCGGAATCAGCGGCACGTTTGGCAACGTTCCCGGCGGTTCGCCGATCTTTTTTACGTATCAGAATATTACCGGCCTGCCAGTGGAGCTGCAGGGAATTCAGATCGCACATATGTCGGTAACGACAACTGCGTTTTTGCCCGGCAGCGTTGTCGGACCAAACGTTAGCCAGCCGCTTGACCAGGTAATAACTATTGACATTACGCGTGATACGCCCGCGTCACCCGGAACCGGCGGCGGAAATCGAACCCGTCTTCTGCGGGTTGTAATTTCACCGGCGATAAATAATCCCGGATTGGTCGGAAACAACGGCGGAAACTCGGCGACCTTGTCTGCGACAACGCCGGACCATATCGTTACCTTTTCGTCACATTTCCTTTCCTTTGGAGCAACAACGGATAGAAATATGGCGCTGAGCTTTTCGTCGGTGACCCCGGCATTCACGCTGGGAGCCGGTGGTTTTCTCCAGTCAGTTACGGCAGCCGGTTCGGGAACATTTGCTTCCAATCCGGTACCGACATACGGCGGCCCAACGGCTGCGGCGGTCAGGGTTGCGGGCCGTGTGCTTGGGCCGAGCGGAATGCCGGTCAGAAATGCCGAGGTTCGGTTGACCGATCAGAACGGCGTTGTCCGCTCTGCCCGCTCGACCGCGTTCGGATACTTTCTGTTTGAAGGCATCCAGGCCGGCCAGGTAGTTCTCGTTAACGTTCTGTCAAAACGATACCACTATCAACCACAGGTAATTTCGCTGACTGACAGCGCGACCGACTTGACATTTATGCCGACAAATTAAAATTTGCAAGCAAGCGTTTGCGATAAGAGGCCGTCCTGACCGGGGCGGCCTTTTTTGCTTTCGTTTGAAAGATCGCGATTCACCTGACTTGTTTTAGCCTCCAGAGATCTCCTAATGAACTGGGAAAATTGGATCACAAGTACTTTTGTGCCCTTTGTGTCTTCACCTTGGCGGTCTTTGTGCTAAACGGGCCCGCTTAAGACAAAGGACGCAAAGGGCAGACACAAAGTTTGCAAAAGACAGTGGTAATTTGAACGCGGATCGGGCGGATATTTGCGGATCTATCCGTCTTGGTCCGCTCGATCCGCCTGATCCGCGTTCAAAAATGCGTTGCTGCCTCGGATCTTTGGGCTTTTCAGATACCTCCAATTGAAAAAGGGTCTACACCGGAATTTTTTTCACGAACACAGAACATTTTCGCAAGCTGTTTCGTTTCTAGCTTTGGTCACACGAACACCGCCGCACAATTTCTGCATCAAGCGGCGGTTCCGCGATATTTTTGCACGGCTGCGAGGGACAGGTTTTAAGCTATGCGGCAGCTTTATTCTTTCTACTATGACGCACTTTGGATCGCGACAAAATCGATCCTCGAACACAAACTGCGCGCCTTTCTCACGCTGATCGGAATAATCATCGGCGTTGCGGCGGTCGTTGTCGTCGGCGCTTCGATCGCCGGCCTGAAAACATACGTTATCGGACAGGTTTCAAAAGTGCTCGGGTCAAATCATTTTATGATCACCCGGATGGCGTTTATGAATAACCTCTCGGACGCGGAATTTGAACGCTATAACCGCATCCGCAAGGACGTGACCTGGGAAGAATACGAATATATACGCGATAACTGCCGCCTTTGCTCGTATGTCGGGGCACAATGGGGCGGCGGCACCGACCTGCAGGAAGGCACGATTGAAATGCCCTCGGTCCGTGTCATTGGCGTGACCGCCAATATGTACGAGATCGAGGACAAGACGTTGTCAGAAGGGCGTTTTTTCTCAGCCGAAGAAGTTGCGCGGTCCGCGAAAGTAGTCGTTATCGGCAACGATGTAAAGGAAAAATTCTTTGAATTCACTTCACCTATCGGAAAGACCGTCAAAGTACGCGGAATTCCGCTGACAATTGTCGGCGTAGAACAGCAACGCGGCTCATTCTTCGGCCAGTCGCAGGACAGGCATCTTTATATGCCTGTGACGTTGTTCGGTCAGATGTTCAACCGAACAGGCGGCATCTCGGTCCACGGAAAAACGATCACGGCCGAAAATTTTAAACCCGCGATCGAAGAAGCAGAGCTTTTGCTGAGAAATAAACGCCAGATCCTGGGCAGCGAAGAAAGCACATTCTCGGTCGTGAACGTCGATGAATTCAATTCGACGATGGACCAGGTAACCGGAGCGATCGCGGCGGTTGTTATTCCTATCACACTGATAATTTTGGTCGTCGGCGGAATTGTGGTGATGAACATAATGCTTGTTTCAGTGACCGAAAGAACATTCGAGGTCGGCCTGAGAAAAGCTATCGGAGCAACGCGGAACCAGATAATGCTCCAGTTTCTGATCGAGTCAGCCTTGCTGTGCGTCGTAGGCGGAATTCTCGGCCTAATGCTCGCCGCCGGAGCAACTCAGTTGGTCGGCTATCTGCTCGGGATGACAATGACAATAACGTTGTTCTATGTCTTCCTTTCCGTAGGCGTTTCCAGCGGCATCGGCATAGTCGCGGGAATTTACCCAGCCTGGCAAGCCGCCCGGCTGGACCCGATCGTGGCGTTGACAAAGAGTTGACGGAACGCTGGCGTCCCGCCGGCGAGTGGCATTTATGGCAAATACGGATCGACCCAAAGGATGGCACGACCGCGGTTATCTTCCGCACTACGACGGCGGAGCAATCGCTCAGTTCGTAACATGGCGCTTGCACGATTCACTTCCCCAGCCTATCTTGGTACACCTTAAGGAAGAACTAAAAATTCACGGCATTGAGAATATTAGCCGCGAAACCTTAATTTTGGTGGAAGAATTTTTGGACAAAGGGATCGGCGCGTGCTATTTGCGAAGACTCGATATAGCGGCAATGGTCCGGCAGGCATTCCTGTTTCATGCCAAGCGTAAATTCGATCTGTTTGCATGGGTGATAATGCCCAATCATATCCACATTTTGCTACGTCCGCTGCCGGGAATACATTTGCACAAGATCATTCACTCGTTGAAATCGTTTACAGCCCATGAGGCAAACAAGATCCTGGGCCGAACAGGCGCCTTTTGGATGCGGGAATACTTTGACCGCTATATCCGCGACAAGGAACATTTTCAGAAAGCGGTTAGATATATCGAAAAAAATCCGGTTAAGGCGGGTCTATGCAAAGAACCTGCCGACTGGGAATTTAGCAGCGCCGCGGAACGCAAACGCCTGGAACGCCAGCGTCCCGCTGGCGAGTGAAAATTTGAGAGCGCGAGACTCGCCGTCGAGACGTTCTGTGGAACGCCAGCGTCCCGCTGGCGAGTGAAAATTTGGAAGTCACAAGACTCGCCGTCGAGACGACGGCGTTCCGTTATGAGATTTACAACATCATTACCAGTCGAAGTTTTGAAGATGGCGTACGACAGCGTCGTTTCGCACAAATTCCGCTCGTTTCTTACAATTCTCGGCATTGTGGTCGGAATTTTGACGGCGGTGGTCGTGGCCTCGATCCTGGTAGGAATGCGGCAGAGCATTGTGGCGATGTTCGAAGAATACGGCACGAACAACGTATATCTTTTTCATCTTTCTACCGGCTTTGGCCCCAGCAATCGCGATGAGCGCAACCGCAAGGCCCTCACCATCGAGGACGCAAATGCTATCGTCGCGCAATCTTCAGCTGTAAACGACATTGCTTCCGTCGCCATCAACATCGGCTCATGGGGAACCGGATTTGACGACAACCTGATCTACGAAAACAAGAATTATCGCTGGGCCAAGACCGACGGAGTTTCACCGAACTATGATGGAGTTGCAAATGTAACTCTCAAAGAAGGCCGCTGGTTCACCGAGATGGACAATTATGAGCGGCGGAATGTGCTTGTTCTTGGCGTAAATGCGGTTGACGCGCTGTTTGACGGAAAATCGGACGAAGCCATCGGCAAGGTCGTCCGAATGAACGGAGACACCTGGGAAATAATTGGCGTTATCGAAAAGCGAAAAGCAGGTTTCTTTGGCGAGAACGAAGAGGACGAAAAGGTTTTTATGCCGTTCCGAACCGCGCGAAAAGTTGCCCCGACGCGAGATGCAATGCTCTTGATCGCTCAGGCAAAGCCGGGCCGGTTAAATGACGCCGTCGAAGATATCGAAAGTATCCTTC
>JADLDC010000427.1 GCA_020846885.1 Acidobacteriota bacterium
CCAAAGCCATAATCATCAGCCGCCGGCACACCTTCGCCATCCCGTTCTTCCAGGATGCGGGCAATATATGCGATGTGCGAATTCGAACTGACGATCTTGGCTATTTTCATTGCGCGTACGAAACAAAGCCTGCCGCCGGGGCTTCAGCTAGCATCCCATTTTTCAATGAAGGCACGAATATGGTCGTTGGCCGTATCCTCCGCTTCGCGATCAAGAAATTCCCGAAAATCGTCCTGCTCAGCGGCGTAGCCTTCCTCAGAGATCTTACATGCGAAGTTCGCCACGCGCTGCCAGAGTAAATAGGTATTGAGCGCGTCTATCTGATTATATTTGACGATCCGGTCCACATCCCCGGCCAGCCACAGATCGACCACCTGAGCACCGTCCACATCCAATTTACCGGGAAAACCACAAAGCCGGGCCAGATCATTCAGTTTTGGCGCCATCGAATGGCGGGAAAATCTTTGCAGCAGATCAAGATGCCATTCGCTGTTTTTGGAATCGAAATAATCACGTCCATTCCACGGCTTGTCCGGACGACTACAAAAAAGCTCGGCACGTACTTCATTAACAAGTGCCCTTTGGATCAGCACCTGCAGATCGGATTCGAGCGAGTTGAATCCCACCAGCTGAGGCGAGCGTACGCCGACGTAGTGAAGAAACTGCGAGATCATCTCACCCTCGGGCGGCAGGCTTTCGGCGAGCGGCCGTTTTGGCAGTGAATGAAGGCCGAACTCGGTCTTTCGCACTCCGTCAACGTAAACTATCCGCCGCGACAGGAATGCTATCGAAACTATCTTCGACAAGGCATATTTAACAAAAGGCCGCGGACATCCTTCCGCGTCATACCCTTTGGTCCCTTCCCAAAGCCGCTGGATCGCCGCTTCCTCGGTCACATCTTGAGGAAGATCATACAACCGCAAAGCTCCTGCCGCGTCAGGCACCCATTCCAGATCGAAGAACCAAACCGGGTCTTTTATGTCGTCTTTTAACATTCAGGAGACTAAAGGTATCGCCGACACCTATTTTACACGGGTCGTGCGCCGTTTCAAAAAATCCATCAGCACGAACTGTGTCAGGTTATTAGGATTGGCGAAGTAGGCCTTCCCGCGTGTCATCGCTGTCATTTTCTTTACAAATTCAACCAGGTAATGATCGCTGGCCAGCATGAACGTATTGATCATTATTCCGGCCTTACGGCACGCCTGGACCTCTTTTAAGGTCTCGGCCATCACGAAGGGGTCGTTCCCCATCGAATTTTTGTATAGCAGCCGCTTGTCGCCCGCCATCGAGTCGGAATATCGGCGATAAGCGAAGTATGCAGCGTTAGACGGTTCGATGAATGCCGCGGTCGGCTTGCCGTCGGTTATCATCACGATCTGCTTCATCTCTTTTCGCTGTGCGGCCAGAATTCGAAGAGCAAGCTTTAACCCTTCGGCGGTGTTCGTGTGATATGGGCCAACCTGTGTGGAAGCGAGTTTCGAGATAGGCAATTCTTCGGCCCCATCGTGAAACAGAACGATCTTGAGGCTGTCGCCAGGATATTGTGTCCGAATTAGATGGGCCAGAGCGATCGCAACCTTTTTCGCAGGCGTAAACCGGTCTTCTCCGTAAAGTATCATCGAATGCGAGCAATCGAGCATGACGACCGTCGCGCATGACGAGCTATAATCCTGCTGCCTCACGTAAAGATCACTGTATTCAAGGTTTAGCGGAACGCCGAGGCCTTCGCGGGCAATTGCCGACATCAGCGTTGCGTTGACGTCAAGATTAATGGTGTCGCCAAATTCATAAGGCTTTGAGCTAAGAGCCGCTTCGACGCCGGTGTCGAGGTGCGGTGTTTCATGTCGGCCGATCGATGACTTTCCCATTGATCCGAGCAGCTTCTGCAGCGTCTTGTACCCAAGAAAATCGAGACCTTTGTCAGTTACCTCAAATTTTATATTACGGGGCGATGGTTCGCCGACCTCTCCTTGGCCCACGCCGAGCCCCCGTTCGCCGAGCGGTTGTTCAACTTCTTTCAGATCGAGATAGCCTTCCTCGACCAACCGTTCGATGAGCTTGTTGATCAATTCCTCCATTAACGAGCCGCGAAACTTACCATCATTTTCGGCGAGCATCTTTTTGATATCCCGCTCATCGAGAATTCCTTTCTCCAACAGCGCCTTAAGAATTGCCTGGCGCAAGGCATCGATCGAATCGTCCGGCTTGTGACGCTCGCGGGTCCACCAGTAATCGTCCGAATATCCCGAGTCGAGCATGGCGTCCGACAGCGAATCCATAAGTTCCCCAAGATCGACGCCGAACACGTCGAAACCATTGAATTTTGAGTAGCGAATAAACTTCATTCGTCAGTAATTCTCCGAACCTTTCTATTCATTTTCTTTCTTCCTATTCCTCTTGTTCTGGTCAAGGAGAAAGGATCCATCGACCGGACTCAAGCCGGTTTCCCTAAACTTGCTTTAACCTCCGGGATTGCGTTAATCTGTCCCTACCCAAGCCGATCTATTTTTTCTCTCTCCAAAAACTTAGCACAATCCTCTCTCCGGACTGAAATTTATTTAAAGGAAGGAAAACATGAAGAAGTTTTTGGTTAGTGCTCTAGCACTTGCGGTGTTCGCCGTGATGCTCCCGCTTTCGATTTCCGCTCAAGATTCTTGCCGCAGGAACTATCGCTCGTCACGTTACAGCAACGCGTATTACGGGTCTAACGGCGGCAGGCGATATGACCGCTCAAACAACCGACGAGTTTATCGGCAGCCGGTTTATTACTCATCGTCCCGGCCGGTCTACTATTCTGGTTCACGCCGGCCTAGTTTTTATCGCCGGCACCGCAACGTGATCAACATGGCCCTCGGCACAGGCGGCGGGGCTCTGCTTGGCGGAATGCTTGGCGGGCGGCGCGGTGCATTGATCGGCGCTCTTGCCGGAGCCGGCGGGTCGGCCCTGTACACCTATAAGCTCAATCCTAAAAAGCGTCGGTATTACCGCTACTGATCGGCAAGGTCATTTTGCCATCCCCTCGCCTCGCGGCCGCCTTGTATTACATCTGGCGGCTGCGATCTTTTTATCCTGAATCGCATACCATTTCGCTGATCTGTATCCGATTTAGTGCTCCTCGCGGGCTGCCTGCTGGTTAGTCGGGCACGCTAACCCATTGATAATTCGATACCTTACGATCGTGGCACGGCCTTTGATATATATCAGGGCAATGAAGGTGTTGCCTTCAAAAAATTTTAGGGGGAAAGAGCAATGAGAAAATATATAGCTTCCTTTTTGATGATGGCGATGATGGCCGTGATGATCCCATTCTTTGCGTCCGAATCGAACGCACAGACGCGGCGAAGTAATAACCGCCAGCGTATCAATCGAAACTATGACCGAGATCGGGACTATGACCGCGACCGCAATTACGAACGTCGGGACGGCAACTTTTACAGCCGGCATCGCAACCTGATCAACATCGGCATTGGCACGGCGGCAGGTGCAATAATCGGCGGGCTGATCGGTGGTAAAAAGGGAGCACTCATCGGCACGGCCGTAGGCGCAGGCGGTTCAGCACTGTACACCTACAAGCTGAATCCGAAGACCAAGAAATACGAACGCTACTACCACAGGCGTAACTAATTCAAGCAGGAACGAGCAATGGGGAGGTGCCGAAAGGGCCGCGACTGATCGAAAGATCTAGTTGCGGCCTTTCGCTATTGCGATGGAGTTGCTCCGGCCGTGGCCGCGCGATAGGCGACGTACAAGTTTGACAGCCGCTCAGCCGCCGCCGGATCGTTTCTGGAGAGCAATGTGATTATCTCATCGCGGCCGCTCAAAAGCGGCGGCATCTGTGACCGCTCCTCAGCACTCAATATGGATGGTTCCGATCTATCCAGCTCCGCCTGAAG
>JADLDC010000428.1 GCA_020846885.1 Acidobacteriota bacterium
AGTTGTTATATGTCTTGACCGCTGTTTTCTTTATCTTTGCCTGTTTTGCTTTTGCCATGTTAGATAGTATTTGCCTTTGATCGGGCTACCCTTATTTCATTTCACCTAATTTTATCGTGTGGCCTGTGCCGCAAATTTACTTCGCGGCGCTTCTTTGCGGCCTTTGCGCGAATCCGGGGCTTTTCTCGTGCAAAGTTCGCCCAAGAACGCTAAAGAGACGCAATGTAAAATACCTATTGTACCGTAAACTGAACAAGCCTCAATTCGGCTGACCGATTTCGCGGATTCAGGTTCAGAACGTAAAGGACGACCGCATCGCCGGTTTTTAGTGCGTTGGCGATGGACGTAAACATTTTCACATCGGTCACCGGTTTACGATTTATCTTCACGATCAGGTCGCCCTGGACGAGTGCCTGGCTGCCGGTCGAAACTTTTACATCTGCGATATAGCTTTCAGGATCTATCTCTTTTACCAACGCGCCTTTTTGCCCTTCTATCTTGTAGAACGATGCCAATTCGGGTGTGACCTCAGCTAGGGTCAGGCCAAACGGCTTTGCGGCCTCGGCCTTGCGTTCAACGGGAAGTTTGACCGGGGCTTGCAGGTCAACGTCCTCATTTCGCGGATCGGCCGGCCGCTCACCAAGCCGTAGGTTGGCCGTCCGGCGCTCAAGTGAAGTTCCCGCTTCGCGAAGATAGTTCACCGCAACCGCCTGATCAGGCGTTCCGTTTGAAACTTTCGCTATCAGGTCAAGTGCGCTCTCGACCGGCTTGCCGTCAAACTCAACGATCACATCGCCGGTACGCAGCCCGGCCGCGGCCGCCGGGCTCGCTGTCGATGGGACCTCCATGACGATCGCTCCCCTTGCCTCACGCATTCCGTAAACCTTTGCAAACTCAGGCTTTACACTTTCAAGTTTGACGCCAAGGTATCCGCGGCGGACCTTGCCGTTGGCAAGTATCTGCCGGAACACATTGGCCGCATCGGCCGAAGGCAGAGCAAAGCCAATGCCGTTGAAATCGCCGTTCGTAGTCGCGATCTGCGAATTTACACCGATCACCTCGCCGTTCATATTCACTAGCGGCCCGCCAGAGTTGCCGCGGTTTATGGCCGCGTCGGTCTGGATAAAACGCTGGAACAACGTAGTGCTTGGCGTTGACCGCTGCGTCTGGGAAATGATGCCCGCGGTAACGGTACGGTTCAATCCGAACGGCGAACCGATCGCAATGACCCAATCGCCAACCTCGAGCTTTTCCGAATCGCCAAATCTAACGACCGGAAGATCACGGCCCGCTTCTATCTTCACCACTGCCAGGTCGGTCTCTTCATCGATCCCGACGACCTTTCCCTGATATTCCTCACCGGAATCAAGTGTCACGTTTATCCGCGCGGACTCCGCGACGACATGGTAGTTGGTCATCACGTACCCGCGCTTGTCAACGATAAAGCCGCTCCCGACCGCGGCGGCCGCGCGGCGCGGCATGCGATTGAGAAAATCGAGCAGATCCGCGGGATCGGTCGGACGTGTGCCGCGCGAAGCCGTTTCAGGCATTTTGCCTTTTGTATCAATGCTGACAACGGCCGGTTCCACCAGCTTGGCCGCCGCCGCGAACGAGGTTGAAAGCTGCTGCGGCGTGATGACCGCCGGTTTCGCCTGATCGCCCGCTTGCGGCGGCTGCGCGAAAGTTCCGACAGAAAGTGTTCCCGCAATGAACAAAATGCGGGCGGCACGTGCGATTCTCCGCGGTCGGTCGAACTGAAACATTGATACTCCTCCTGCCGGTCCTTCTTGCCGGCCATCGAACCCGTAAACCTTAATTATATCAAAGAACGCCATCGCGGAATAAGAACATTGCGGTTGTATGCCGCGGCGATCAGGGCTCATCGAAAAAAGCCGCCGATTCCAAAATGCATCGTATTTCGTGCATATTCGTGTCTTGATTCGTGAATTTAGTGGTCCGGTCCCGGCTTGGCGGCTCGTCTGGCAATTTCGGGGCAACTTCTGTACGCTCTCGCTTGTGAACCTGCTTACGCCGATCGGAAAGCTCTACGGCATCGGGATGGACATACGGAACCGGCTTTATGACCGTGCGGTTCTTCGTTCGCATTCGCTCGGTGCCCGGACGATCAGCATCGGAAATCTTACGGCCGGCGGAACCGGCAAAACGCCTCTTGTCGAACTGACGGCACGAACGCTTGCTGAAAGCGGCGAAAAAGTGTGCATTTTGACACGCGGTTATGGACGAACGACGCCGCGCCGGCGGGTGATCGTATCGGACGGCGACCGGGTATTGGCTGATGCATCAACCGGCGGCGATGAGCCGGTGGAACTTGCCCGCAAACTTCTCGGCCAGGCCATCGTGATCGCCGATGCCGACCGTGTCGGGGCGGCCGCGTGGGCGCGGGAGCATTTCGGCATCACCGCCTTTGTTCTCGATGATGCGTTTCAGCATCGACGGGCAAAGCGTGACCTCGACATCGTCTGCATTGACGCAACTGATCCATGGGGCAACGGACACGTCCTGCCTGCCGGAACCTTGCGCGAACCGCTGAAAAATATCCGCCGTGCCGACCTGGTGGTGCTAACAAGAGCGGACCTGGTTGGATCGGTCGATCCCGTGGTCAAGCAGCTTCGTGAATGCGGAATGGATGCTCCGGTCGTATTTGCCTCAGCAAAAATGCGAGGACTTGCTAAGTTCGACAATGGGATTGCAAGCGACCTCAACGAACCGCAGCTTCGTGCCGAAAATGTCCTCGCTTTTGCAGGCATCGGCAATCCTTCAAGCTTTCGAAAGCTTTTAGAGAAAGAGAACCTGAATATTAAAGGCTTTGAGATCTTTCGCGACCATCATCGTTACACGCAGGCCGATATAACCTCGCTTGAGCAAAAGGCGAGATCGTTGTCCGCGAACTGCCTTCTAACGACCGCTAAGGACGCCGTGAAATTGGACGGATCAAAATTTAAGCTCCCGGTTTTTGTGGTTGAGATCGAAGTTGAAATTAGCGATCCCGCCCTGTTTCGTTCATTGGTCACAGGCCGGGTGCCGGATCGCCGGGCTTGATCACAAGCGGCGGTGTTTCGTCGTTGGTTTTTGTCGTCGATTCGATCATATCCGCGACCAGTCCCTTACTTCCCTTGTGCTCGACTATGTGCCGGTAGATGACCACGCCGAGTGCAACGAGCGGGATCGCCAAAAATACGCCCGGAATGCCCGCCGCCTGTTCGCCGGCCAAAACTGAGAGAATGATCAGCACCGGATGTAGATGCAGCCCGCCCCGTACAATGCGCGGATAGGTGACATAATCGTGGACTACGCGAAGAGCGACCAGGAAGATAAGCGAATATACAGCCCGCCATGGATTATCGCCAAAGGCGGATGTAGTAACAACGATCAACCCGATCGCGGCCGGCCCCAACAGCGGCACAAACTCAAAAACGCCCGCCAAAATTCCCAACAGAAGTGCATATTTCAGACCGATCAAATAAAACCCCGCGGTACAGATAGTGCCGATCAGCAGGCAGGATAAAAGTTGTGCCCGCGTGTAGGCCGCAAGTGTTGAATTGATGTCCTCCAGTATCCATCCAGCCCGCATCCGCAGCGGGCCGACCGGAAAGAGGCGCAGAACAGCAAGGCGGATCAGATTCACATCCTTCAGAAAGAAGAACGCTAGAATCGGGACGAGGACAAGCCACGGAAGATAGGCTGCAAACCCGAGAAGGAATGTGCCGAATGCGGCAGTAATGGACGTTCCGATCGCCGACACTTGTTCGTTTATGCGATTCTGAATATCCTCGGACAGCCGCATTCTGTCAAACCGGCGGTCAAGGTCGTTAACGGCCTGACGGACGTTAGCTGCGTACGCCGGCAGGCTTGCGCCGAATTCTCTGCCCTGTTGTGAAACAAGCGGGGCCACTGCCCAAATACCATATCCCAAGACGGAAAAGACGATGGCGTAGGCAATGATTATCGCAAGCGACCGCGGCATGAAACGGTCGATCTTCCGCGCCTTAAATGGCCGCCGGATCAGTTTTACCAGCGGGTCTATCAGGTACGCGAAAAAAACCGAAAGTACAAGCAGGAAAAAGAGGTACGCGAGCGAAGTAATGATGCTCGCCAGAAACCCGCCAATGAACAGGAGAACGAGTGTAACAGCGACGACACGAACGATGGCAGCTATCGAGATCGAGGACCTGTCGAGCGCGACGATGACCGGCCGTTCGCTTTCGACCTTTATCTCAGTCGTCGGAACGTCCGAGTTCATCTCGTGGTTTGTACGGTCGTCGATCATTTGGCTTTTCGATTTTCCACCCGGTTCACGTTAACATTACGCTTTTTATTCGCATTCGAAGCGGCATTTTTGTTGCCTGACCTGTCCTCCTCAAGCGGCCCGGCCTCAGGTTTTGAATGGTCCTCCATTACAAACCGGTCGGTCAGCTTTTCAATTGAACCAGGCAGGAGCGGAAAGTTCGACCCGATGACAACTGCGCGGCCGCCTTCGGACAACGATTTTCTGTTAATGTCCGGGGGAAGATTTGCATTGATGAAAGACTTGTCCGCGGCGTCCATCACTGCCGCGTCACGCCGGCGGAAAACGAGGATATAGGTAAAATCGGCATTCTGCATCGCCTGCAATTCTGATTCGACAGTGTTGACAGGTGTCGCTTTGGCCGGAACCGGTTCAGGGGTTCGCGAAGATTCTATGATCCGCTGGTTCGGTGTGCATGCCGAGAAAGCAAGTAGGGCCGCGGCAAGAACGATCAACCACAGACGCCCGAACGCCGTTCCATCGCCGCTTGAAGCGTTGCGCAATTTTCTAATTTCCCTCATCCTCCGCGTTTGCATTGCCGTTTCTCGCATCGTTCGCTTCCATTTCGTCGAGGATCTTTTTCTCGTCCGGAGTTTCACTTTCGCCTTCTACCTCATCCGGTGCCGGTTCGCCCTTGGCGTCGCGTATCTTTAGAATTCGCGCCTCATCGTCCTCATAGACCATATCCGCCCAGCCGCTTTCCAGCAGCTTTGCGATCATATCCTCATTCTCCTTTGCGTCGGCAAAGACATATTGAGCGCCGAACCGTTCGCGTATGATCGGGCCGGCATCATCTATCTTGCCCGCGGTGATGTCCGTCAACAACCTGTACAGGTCCGGATTCTGAGAATACAGATAGTTCGGGTCCAGGCCGTAAACGTAGCTGTGCTTGGTGTCATAAAAGAACAGCTTCGGAAAATCGTCCCAGTTGG
>JADLDC010000429.1 GCA_020846885.1 Acidobacteriota bacterium
GCAATGGCTCACGTTCGTCTCCGGCCGCTACGCCCGATCCGATCGTTTTTGCTCTTGGCAAACTCGGCAGCGGCACGTTGGATTACGGTTCAGATCTCGATCTGGTCATGTCTTACGACGATGCCGGCAAAATGGCGCCTGATTCCGCCGGGCAAGAGATCTACAGCCGCGTGGTAGAGCAATTCGTCACCTTATTGTCCGCAATGACCCGCGACGGCCATCTTTACCGTGTTGATCTTCGCCTGCGGCCGCACGGAAAGAACGGGCCGAACATCACCAGCATCGGAACATTGACCGACTATATCGGAAACGAGGCCTCGATCTGGGAACTTCTGGCATATGTCCAGATCCGGGCACTCCGAACTGGAACGAACAACCCCGCTGAGCACGAAAGGCCGGTGCACGACGCCATCCGCCGCCGGGCGGTCAGCGAAGATCCGTCCGTGATCCGGGATGAGGCAAAGGCGATGCGGCTCCGTCTTGAAAGGACCCACGCTCCCCGCGGGCGTGATATCGATATCAAATTCGGCCCCGGCGGCCTGCTTGACATCTACTTTGTCGTTCGATACCTGCTGTTGTGCGATCCGGGGATCATTACGTACGAAACCCGAACGACATCCGCCCGTCTCGATGCGTTTGCGGCCGCCGGCTTGCTTTCAAACGAAGATCACGTGGCCTTGCGCCAGGGCCACGGTTTTCTTTCTACGCTTGATCACAACCTCCGGCTGGCATTCGGCCGTTCATCACGGCTGCCGCGGGCCAACCGTTCGATCATGGAAAAGATCGCTGGAAGAATGGCCCTTGGCTCGGAGGCCGAACTTCTCGAACAACTGGCGTTCCATCGAATGAACATCCGCGCCGCGTTCGAACACATTTTCAGTATCTGCTAGCGATCGGCTCGCAAATACTCTTTGTGTACTTTGTGTCTTCAACTTGGTGATCTTTGTGTTAAGAAGATCCTTCAACACAAAGGCCGCAAAGGGCGGACACAAAGCTCGCAAAGCAGAAAAGGCCGGCAAGAAACCGCGTGCAAATGATCTATGGCGGGCGACTCTGCGACCCCGATGCCTTGCGGGTGATTGTGACACCTTCATAAAGTGCACCAATCGTCGGCCTGTTTCGTTCGCGGTCTGATCAAATATTGCCATGCGAGTATTTGCCCTCACAGCCCTGAACCTGATCCTGATGCTTGGCTCTGTTGCCTACACTCAGACCGAAACGCTCACGAACGCGGCCGTCATAGAGATGGTAGAGGCCGGCCTATCAAACGATCTGATCATACGAAAGATCGGGACAGCCAATTCTAAATTTGGACTCACCGCCGCCGCGTTGATCGAATTGAAAAGGGCTTCGGTCCCGGATCCGGTCATCACTGCGATGATCGACCGACAGGAACTGATCCCGCCAAACTCGAATGCTGACAATACACCGGCGTTTTCCGAAAGCGGCACTACGCCGAATACTTTCGGCGGTTCCGTCGGGCCAGGCACGAGCGGAAAAGAGATGCTTGCGTCGGCCAGGTCAATAGCTTTCGTAAAATCCTCGCTTCAGCCGTCACGGCAGGCGCTTGAAAAAGAACTGATGAAAATGCCGGGATTCACGAGGCTGGGCCTGGCCATCACTCGATATAAAGAAACAGCTGATGTTTATGTCGAGATCGGCTATGTCTCACTATCGTGGATAAGTCACCGGTATGTTTATCGGATCTACGACCGCCGCAGCGGCACGGTTTTGGCGGCCGGCGAAACGACTTCGTGGGGTTCGCTAGCGAAAAACCTGGCGCGGAACATAACGAAAAGCCTTAACTCGATAAACTGACAAGATCGGCTTTGCAGTTTCGCTGCACCGGCGGGCCGCAAATCGCGTTATAATATCGGGCGTGATGTTGTATCGATCGATCACGACAATATTTATCATTCTGGTATCGGCGGCCGCCGTCCTCTCGCAGTCCGGGCGCTCGAAGAATTACTCCGAGAGCCGGGTTATCACTGAACGCGGCAAGGCCGGGCCGGGCGTAGCCGATGCAAAGGCCGCGGCCGGCACGGAACAGGATGGATCCGATGTGATCAAGGTCGAGACCGACCTGGTAATTGTGCCGTTTCGTGTCAGCAACAGGTCGGGACGCACCATACCCGATGTAAAACAGAACGAGATCAAGATATTCGAGAACGGCGAAGAACGCGAGATCGCATATTTTTCCGATCTCGCCCAGCCGTTTACCGTTGCGCTCATCCTGGATATGAGCTATTCGAGTGTTTTCAAATTAAAGGAGATCCAGGATGCCGCAAAGAAGTTTGTGGCACAGCTTAGGCCTGAGGACCGGGTGTTGGTCATTGCGTTCGCCGAAAAGCCGATCGTACTTTGCGAAGCAACGGGCGACCGGCGGATTTTGAACATTGCGATCGAGGGCGCGCGGATAGGGTCGGGGACAAGTCTGTACACAACGCTGGACCTGGCCCTGAACGACAAGCTTCAGCGGATCTCGGGCAGAAAGGCCATAGTCCTGCTCAGCGACGGCGTTGACACAAGCAGCGTTCATCAAACGGCCGCAAGCGTTGAAAAGGACCTGGTCGAGTCGGACACGATCATCTATCCGATCAAATACAACACTTACGACGATGTGCAGAAGTCGCGCCGCACGACCGCCCCGATACAGTATGACGAAGACGACCGGCCTTACACCGTTGACATCGGGCCGGCAAAGGGCGAGCGGCAGGAAGACTACGCGGCGGCAAAGGAATTTCTGCAGAATATTGCGGCTGACACGGGCGGACGGCTCTACAACGTTACCTCGACAACAAACCTCGATCAGGCGTTCTTAAATATCGCAAATGAACTTCGCAAAATTTATACTTTAGGGTATTATCCTAGCAGCGAACGGGAGAACGGAGCCTCGTTCGAGGTCAAGGTTCGCATTTATCGTCCAGACCTGATCATCCGGACAAAAGAACGGTTCCTGCGACGCTGATCGGGCGTTGCTTGCTCTTCCCGCCAGATCTAAGTATCAAATTTTCGGTATCTGCCCCAGGAGACACTTTATGAAACGACTCAATTTTCTCGTATTTTTCCTGCTTGCCGGCCTGATCTGCCTTGGCTCGGCCCTGCCCGCCGCGGCACAGGAAACCATGAATAACGACGAGGTGATCACGCTCACAAAAGCCGGCCTGAACCCAACGCTGATAGTCGGCAAGATCAAGAGTTCAAAGACCAACTTCGACCTCTCGACCGATTCGCTCATTAAATTGAAACAGGCCGGCGTCTCGGACGACGTCGTTGCCGCCATGCTTGAAGCCAAAAGCGGCAAGCCGGTAAGCGCGGCGGTCAGTTCAACTTCGACAGGGGCCGCTCCGGTCGGCGCCACCGGCGATCCGAACGACCCGATGTCGAAGCACAACTACGGCATCTATCTTTACGAAGAGAAAGACGGCGTTAAGAAAATGACACCGGTGAAGGCAAATGTGTCGGCTCAAAATCGCACGGGCGGCATGTTCACCTCCTCGCTGACGTATGGGATCGGCAAGGTCAAGATAAAAACGAATTTGCCCGGGCGTAATGCGGATCTGCAGCTCCAGACGACCACGCCGACATTCTACTTCTATCTGGACGTGACCAGCGGCGGACTAAATACGGCCAGCGGAATTCCCTCTGATCCAAAAGAGTTCGCCCTAGTGCGGTTCAATCAACGCAGCGATAACCGTGAGGTCACTATCGGCAAGGCAAACGCATTCGGCGCTAAGGGCGGCCTTTCTGATGAATATGTCGTTGAATTTAAGGCTGAAGACCTTGGCAACGGTATATTTAGGGTCACGCCGGCGGTCGATCTGAAAAAAGGCGAGTACGGCTTTTATCTGCTCAATTCGGGAAATTCGAACACGAGTGCGGGTGTCGGATCGAAGTTCTTCGATTTCGGCGTGAACATGACGCCGTAGGGAGTGAGTTCAACAGTCGAACTTCATCAAACGCGCCGCCTATTTGGGCGGCGTTTTTTTTCGTTGGCGAGCGATAAATTTCAGGGCTTAAGTTTGTTGCAAAAAGTCTACCGACGGTGTTTCTATGCGGATTTGGAAATTGAACCCGGAGGATAAAATGAAATTCACTATCATCATCGCACTTCTTTCAACTTTGCTTCTCAGCCATGCGGCTGTCGACGTTAACGCCGATGTTCTGCGACCACAGGTCATCAAACTTCAGCGCTTCAGGAAGGCGCTTTGGAAGATCAACGTCACGGTCAAGGAAAGGTCCGGCGATTTCCTTTTTGATACCGGCGGCGGGATAACGCTGCTTGGCGGTGAATTTAGCAAAGGGATCGAATGCAATTTCTGGGGACGGACAACGGGTTATAACATGTTTGGGAAAAGGTCTGATGGCCCGCACTGCGACGACGTGCCTCTCAGAGCAGACGGCGTCGGTCTCACAACGGTAAGCGTCGGCAAGATCAACTTCGGCGACCAGTTTCCGGGCGATAGGGCCCCTGATGGGCTTCTCTCGCTTGACGCCTTTGACGGCAAGATCATAACGCTCGACCAGGCAGCCGCGACATTAACGATCGAGACATCGAAAAGCCTTATGAAACGCATAAAGAAAATGACGGAAGTGCCAATGCGCATCTCCCGTGAATGTTCGGCACGCTGTTTGAGCGTTTTTATGGGTGTTCGCACCTCAAAAGGAACCGTGTGGATGCTTCTCGATTCCGGGGCCGGCGGAGTTTCGCTCATTTCAAAAGACCACGCAGGCATCTTTGGGCTTGACGCCGATAAAAAGGAACAGCGCGTCAGCTTTAAAATAATCGGCGATATTTCGGTTGATAGTCCGGTCGTCGTAACGGACATGATCATGGACGGTAATCTGGGCCAGCCTTTCCTTTGCCAGCATGTCATTACCATTGATCTGAATAGAGGACGGCTTTGGATCTCGAAAAACAAATGATATCTCGGCGGACAGCAGTTGATAAGCTTTAAGTTCATGCCAGATGGCCGGCCGGCAAGGTTTCTTCAAACCAGCACCGCGTACAAAAGCGGTGCTTTTTTCTTTCGGCGAGGGTATATTCGGCGGACGCAGGAAGCCGTTCGGCCAACATTTTCTGCTCGTCTGAAAGTTCGTTCCAGCCCGAGATCCGCGTTCCGCCGCAATTCCGACAGCGGTTCATATAATTTTCAGCTTCCACTCGATTTGTGCCTTTGATCGGTTTCAGTTTAATATCTTACCGTCAATCAACTCTTGTTCCTTTATCATTCTACGATGAAAATTCGATCGTTCCTGTCCGCCGCGTTTTGCTGTCTCGTTCCGGTTGTCGCCATTTTTGCTCAGGTCGAGCCAAAATTCGACTTTTACGCCCGCGGTGAATATCGGCCTGGTGTTCCGCGGCCGCAGACGTTTCTGCGATATGACGTCGGCGAGCATCACACGACATACGCGCAGATGGAGAAGGTGATCGACGAGATAGCAAAGGCAGCACCTGACCGCGTAAAGGTCTTTGACATCGGCCTGACGCCTGAGTATCGAATGCAGCATATCGTCGCGATCTCGTCGCCGGAGAATATGGCACGGCTTGATGAGATAAAGGCGAACATCGCCCGGCTGACCGATCCGCGAAAGACGACGCGTGCCGAGGCCGAGCAGATCGCCCGTACAATGCCTTCGGTCGCCTGGATGGCATATACCATTCACGGCAACGAATCATCTTCTTTTGAAGCGATGATGCAGGTCGTATATCAGCTTGCCGCCTCGAACGAACCGGCAACGCTGGATATTCTCAAGAACAACGTCGTCCTGGTCGTGACCGGTGAAAACCCTGACGGGCACGAGCGCTTCGTCACATACTATAACTCGGTAAATGTCGGCAGCCCGGACCGGTTGGCTATCGAACACCGCGAACCGTGGGCCATTTGGGGACGCGTCAATCATTACCGCTTCAACCTCAACCGCGATACGCTTGGGATGACGCAAAAGGAAACGCGCAATATGGCGGCCGCGTTCCGCGAATGGAACCCGCAGCTTGCGGTCGATCATCACGGCCAGCCGTCACAGTTCTTTTTTCCGCCGACGGCACTGCCGCACAATCCTAATCTGCCGGAGGGATTTTTTGCAAAATGGGAAAAGATCTACGGCCAGGCCAACGCCGCGGCATTTGATAAACACAACTGGGACTATTATATTCGCGACGTTTTTGACGCGTTTTATCCGGGCTACTGGGATATGTATCCATCGCTGAACGGCGCGATCGGAATGACGTACGAAACCGACGGCGGCGGCTTTAAGGGCCTGAACTGGACCCGCGACGACGGCACGATCGTTACGTTCCGGTCTTCGATCGCAAAGCATTTTACCGCGTCGATGACCACGCTTGAATCGAACGCAAAGCACAAGGCCGAGAGGCTTTTGGACTTTTACGATTTCCGTGTCAAGGGGATGGCCGACGGTGCGAAGGCAAAACTGAAGCGTGTTGTCGTGGTCCCGGACGCCGACCGCGTTAAGTCGGCCGAGATGATCGAACTGCTTCGGCGGTCGAATATCGAGGTAAAGGTGGCTACCGCCCCGTTCGAATCGCGGACGGCGCATTCGTATCTTGAGAAAAACGCCCCGGCCGCGACGCGCACTTTTCCCGCGGGCTCATACGTTATCGACCTCGACCAGCCGCAGCGTATCTTCATCAAATCGATCCTTGAGCAGGACACACCGCAGGACAAGGCCTTTGTTGATGACAATATGGCACGATTTCGCCGAAATCAGATGCGCGGCAAAGGCCAGCCAAAAGAGGAATATGGGTTTTACGACATAACGGCATGGTCGCTTCCGCTTGCTCTGGGCGTAACGGCCTACTGGACCGAAGAGGCCGGAAATTTTGCGGGCCAGCCCGTTTCGGACGAAATGCTCCAGGCGGCAAAACGCGGTGTCGTTTCAGGCCGGGCGCAGATAGCGTACATCGTTCCGTATGAAACGGATTCGGCCGGTGCATTCATTCTCAAACTTCTTCAGGAAGGCCATAAGGTCGCCGTCGCGACCCGCCCGCTGAACGCCGGCGGGCGGAATTGGCCGGCGGGCACTTTTGTTATCCGAGTGTCGCGGAATACACCCACCGTGCACGATGCGGTCGCGAAATATGCTTCAGCGATGGGCGTGAATGTTACCGCCGTCAGTTCGGGTTACGCCGACGAAGGCGATACCAGCATCGGCGGCGAGGCGGTCATCTCATTGCAGCAGCCGAAGATCGTGATCGCGGCGGACGAAGGCGTGGATCAGGAATCGTACGGCACGATCTGGTGGACGCTGGAACAAA
>JADLDC010000430.1 GCA_020846885.1 Acidobacteriota bacterium
AGCTTTCGATCAAACAGGACAGCCTGGACCTGGTCACAAAGACCGATGAAAAGTACACGGCAAAGCTCGACGGCAGCGATTCGACGCGTGACCAGATATACGCTGCCGCGCAAGGGACCGACGCCGAAATAAAGCTTGAATCGCCGTCAAGCGGCCTTGGCTGGCTAATCCTGATCCAGGCGCTTCCTTTTCTTCTTCTCATTGGTTTTCTTGCGTTTACGCTTCGGCAAATGCAGGCTGGCGGCAATAAGGCCCTCAGTTTTGGTAAATCCAAGGCAAAACTGCTGAATAACCAGCAGAAACGCGTCACATTCAAGGATGTGGCCGGTGTCGATGAAGCAAAGGAAGAGCTTACAGAGGTCATAGAATTTTTGAAGGACCCGCAGAAGTTTCAGAAACTCGGCGGCAAGATCCCGAAGGGCGTTTTGATGATGGGCCCTCCGGGAACAGGCAAGACCTTGCTGGCAAAGGCCGTTGCGGGTGAGGCGAACGTGCCGTTCTTCTCGATCTCGGGTTCGGATTTTGTTGAAATGTTCGTCGGTGTCGGTGCTTCGCGCGTCCGTGATCTGTTCGAACAGGGCAAAAAGAATGCACCGTGCATCATCTTTATCGACGAGATCGACGCTGTCGGACGACATCGCGGGGCAGGTCTTGGCGGCGGCCACGATGAGCGTGAGCAGACGCTGAACCAGCTTCTTGTCGAAATGGACGGATTTGAGTCGAACGACGGCGTTATCCTTATGGCCTCGACCAATCGTCCGGATGTGCTTGACCCGGCACTCTTGAGGCCCGGACGCTTTGATCGTCAGGTTGTCGTTTCCTATCCGGACGTTCGCGGCCGCGAAGGCATCCTTAAGGTCCATACGCGGAAAATCCCGCTGGATGAAAAGGTAGATGTAAATATCATTGCCCGCGGCACACCCGGTTTTACCGGTGCGGACCTTGCCAACCTTGTTAACGAGGCGGCTTTGGTCGCGGCCAGGAGCGACAAAAAGGTAGTGACCCTGAAGGACCTTGAGTTTGCCAAGGACAAGGTCATGATGGGCCCCGAACGCCGCTCGATGGTGATGACCGATAAGGAACGCCGCCTGACCGCTATTCACGAAGCCGGACATGCTCTTGTCGGAATGAACTTGCCGGACAGCGATCCTGTCCATAAGGTAACGATCGTCCCGCGCGGGCGTGCCCTTGGCGTAACGTTCTTCCTGCCGGAACAGGATATTCTGGGCCGTACAAAGGAAGAACTGGAAGCGATGATAGCCAACTCAATGGGCGGCCGCATTGCCGAGGAGCTGTTTATCGGCCAGGTGACGACCGGCGCTTCGAACGATATTGAGAAGGCGACCGAGGTTGCCCGGGCAATGGTTTGCCAATACGGAATGTCTGAACTTGGTCCGCTGGCATTCGGCAAAAAGGAAGAACAGATATTTCTTGGCCGCGAGATAGCCCAGCACCGCGATTTTTCAGAAGACACGGCCATTCGCATCGATCAGGAGGTCAACAAGATCGTCTCGCAGCAATATGCACGCGCGAAGAAGATACTTGAAGACAACCGCGAAGCAATGGAACGCCTGACGGCGGCACTTCTCGAGTATGAATCGCTTGATAACGCTCAGATGCGTCGTGTCATTGCCGGCCTTCCGCTGGAAGACGATGACAAGGCCACGTCAACGACCGACGAGGGCGGAACGCCGGAAGCCGAAGAGGTAAAAAGTCGTTTCACCAAGCCGATATTGCCGCCGATTACACCGAACAACCCGGCGACGGCCTAGGGCGGAAACACGACCGGTAGGGAGTGTGCATTTTGAAGAACCGGACGCTTAAAGACGTGCCGGTTCTTTTTGCCTCTGGTAGCGTTTGAGATGGACGACGCGGCACACTCCCTACAGGTCGTGGTTCTGCCCGGTATGCACTGGAAAACTTCCAAACGCGAAATAGATCTGGCCTGTCCGCGGGTGATGTCGATCCTGAACGTCACGCCGGACAGCTTTTCCGATGGCGGACGTTTCGCCGACGCTGACGCGGCCGTGCGACACGCTGAAAGGCTGATTGGTGAAGGAGCCGACATTCTTGATATCGGCGGCGAATCAACGCGTCCCGGCAGCAGCCGCGTTTCGGCCGGTGAAGAGATATCCCGTATCGTTCCGGTCATCGAGGCCGTAGCGAAGCGATTTGATATTCCGATCTCTGTCGATACCTCCAAATCGCAAGTTGCTCGGGCGGCTTTGGACGCCGGGGCCGAAATTATCAATGACATTTCAGGTTTAAGATTCGATCCGCTTTTAGCCCAGGCTGCGGCCGGATCAAATGCCGGACTTGTCCTTATGCACTCGAGCGGCGAGTTTGAATCGATGCATTCACAACCGCCGGTTGACGATATCATGGCTGTCGTAGCCGCCGCCTTTCGCCGCGCGATCCAGCAGGCTAAGGCTGCAGGCGTAGGCCGCGAGCAGATTGTTCTCGACGTCGGCATCGGCTTTGGCAAAACACTTGATCAAAATTTAGAACTGATCGCAAAACTTGATAAACTCAAAAGCGAATTCGCGGACTATCCGATCATGGCCGGTACATCGAGAAAATCGTTTATCGGCAAATTACTTGGTGATATTCCGCCGAATGAACGATCAGCCGGTTCGCTGGCCAGTGCCGTGGTCGCGGCGTGGAATGGCGCAGACATTCTTCGCGTCCATGATGTCCGAGCAACTGTTGACGCCGTAAAACTGGTGGTGGCGATCCGGAAAACGAAGCAATAAGGTTCGGAGGCCTTGCCTTATGCAAATACCGGAATCTGATTGGAAACTGCTTAGGAAAATATACCCACTGGCCCTGGAACGGTTCTGCGAGACGGTGCTTGCCGAGGTAAGCTCGACTGCTTCCGATAAGGGAAAGAGTTTCCACGAGCGCTATTTGACGATCTTTGCGCTGATGCAGAAAAGGGATCGGCAACTTGGAAACGCCTTCGACAATGCTCGACGATCAATTGCATTTTTTCAATTGGGCGAGATCTTTCGGAACGGCCTGATAACCGAGGACGAACTTTCGCGATTTACACCTGAAACCCAACGAGTGGTTCGCGGAGAGTGGAAAATATAACGATGATGGCTCAGATGAGATATCCAGCGCTCTTGGCAGTTCTGCTTCTGGTCTCAGGTTTTACTGAATGCTATAAGCCCGTGACGAATACCGGTTTGCCAAAGCATATTAAGACGATCGCGGTCCCTGCCTTTCAGTTTGATGCCCAGGCACTGCGGTATCGTGTTTCGTCACGGTTTACCGATGCGGTGACGAAGGAGATAATTCGCCGCGGCGGCGGGTTGAAAGTGCAGGGAACCACCGAAGGGGCGGATGCGGTCGTCGAAGGCACAGTTCGCGATTTTAGCTTTACCGGCGTTCTTCTTGACCGCGAGGGCCGCGCCCGCGTCTATGAAGTGACGATCGTGACCGCAGTGACCATCCGCGATCTGAAAGAGAACAAGATCTTGTACGACAACCAGAATCTTGTCTTCCGCGATTCGTTCGAATTCTCATCCGATCCACGCTCGTTCTTTAACGAAGAAGACCCGGCTGTCGACCGCATCGCCCGGGCATTCTCAGAATCCGTCGTCTCAACGATCGTAAACGGAATGGGCGTGAAGGAAGAGAAAAAATAAGGCAGAAACACGACCGGTAGGGAGTGTGCCTCGCGGCGTGCGCGTTGTATGCCGGCTGCTTGATCCGTCTTGTCGATGCGGCACACTCGCCCTCGCTCATGGTCTGGCAGAAACACGACCGGTAGGGAGTGTGCCGCGCGGCGTATGGGTTGTCTACGGGTACCTGGTCTGTTTTGTCAATGCGGCACACTCGCTACGGCTCATGGTCTGGCAGAAACACGACCGGTAGGGAGTGTGCCTCGCCGCGTGTGAGTTGTAGGCGGTAGTTTGACCCGTTTCATCGATGCGGCACACTCGCTACGGCTCGTGTTTCTGCCTTGGTTATGGCTTTGTCTCGCGAACAACTTAGGGCCCAGCTTCGCCAGCGGAAGATCGCGCCGGTCTATGTGCTGTTTGGCGCGGAGACCTATCTGCGTGACGCAGCGGCGCGGTATATTGCGGACCTTTGTTTTAGCGAAGGCGATCTGCGGGAGTTTAACGAAGACGAGTACAGCCTGAATACGCCTGAGAATCTGCGGTCGGCCCTTGCAGCGGCAGAGCAGCTTCCGATGATGGCGGCGAAACGCGTAATTCGTGTTACTGAGGTACATGTTGCTGCCAGTTCGAACCGTGACACGCTGAAAGAGGAATTTGAAGAAGCTCTTGCGGCCTATCTCGCCAACCCGTGTCAAAGCACGGTTCTTATTATTCTCGCGGATGAATTGAATGGGAACCGTAAACTCACAAAGCTGCTCATCAATAAAGCCCTCGCCGTCGAGTTCAAGCCGCTTGACGGCGGCGCATTGCAAAAATGGGTGACGGACCGTTTTCGTGAGCTTGGGGCTGAGGCAGACGCGGCAACCGTCAGGCATCTTGTCGATACGGTCGGGAACGACGTTCGGCGGCTGAATAACGAGGTCGCAAAACTATCGGCCGCCGCGTTGCCGGACGGGCGTGTGACACTGGACCTTATAGACGCGCTGGTGCCAAATTCGCGCGAGTTGTCGAATTTTAGCGTGACGGACGAACTAGTCGCCGGCCGAAAGGACAAGGCCTTGCGTGATCTCAAAAAGATCCTCGACGACGGAATGGAACCGCTAGGCCTCCTTGGCCTTATCGGGACGACCTACCGCCGGCTTCTGATGGTTAATGAAATGTTAAGGCGCGGAGACGCCAAGGGAGCCAGCTCACTGCCTTTCGGCAAGGACGCATTCCTTGCCTCCGCCCGCCGCATTGAGCAAAAAAAATTGGTACACGCAATACGCCGTATCTCGGAAACGGACCTTGCGATAAAAACTTCTATCGCCGGCAGCGGCACCGCCGGTGCACGCATGCAGATCGAGATGCTCGTCTGTGAACTTGCCTTGCTGAAGTCGGGCCCTGATTAACGATAAATTGCTGTTAAAAAAGCGAAAGAGGGTGTCTGAAAACTTTAACCTATTCCAGAATAGTAGCAATTTGAACGCGGATCAGCGGATCGAGCGGATTAAAACGGATCGATCCGTTTTGAGCCGCTCTGGTTCCGCTTGATCCGGGTTCGACAGTGCGTTGATACCTCAGACTTTTGGTCTTTTCAGACAGTCTCTTGAGTTGGATTGTAGGGGCAGCAAAGCGGCTGCCCGCTCGACGCCCGCCTGGGAAAGGAAGAACGGCGGGGGACAAGCCCTGCCCCTACAATTTTGGATAATGCGGCTTGTTTTCCCGCAGAAGTGACGGGCAAACAGCCCGTCGTAAGATCTATATCGGCTCGACGCCGAGGCCTCGGTTCAGATAGTGGTACAGGTCGTTAAAATCCAGCAATGCCCGGTTCAGTATCAACGGCAACTGCGGAACATCGCTTGTATTTACGATCAAGTTAAGATTTCTAAGGAACGCCTCATGGGCATTCATCGTCGCACCGCCGTCCTCAAGCGAAACCAGGAAGAGGCGCCGCCGCTCAGAGGTATACATCGCGTTCGCCCGCTGCTGCAGTATCGCCGCTCCTCCAAATTCAGCCGCAAAATCCGGTGAGAATATCACGATCTCGGTCTTTCCTTCGCGCAGCCGCTCGTTCGCTTGTGCCGGTGTCTGTGCGATATAAACGCGGTACCCGTTTGAGGTCAGAAGCTTTGCCACCTCATCCTTCTTTTCGCCCAGACATAGCAAAGCACGCCTTGGCTTTTCATCGCGGTCGTCATTCGCCTCGGCGACCGTATGTCCGGATTTAAGGGCCGAAAGAAGCGACTTGAGGGCGTTGTTGATCTGAAATTCGTTCTCTTTCTCACGGAAATTGCCTGCATCCTCAGCGGGTGCGGCCTTGTTCTCGGCCAGCTGCTGGACGGTCGAGGACACATGCCCTTTCGCGTCCTTGGCGGCACGGAGCATGTTCTGGCACCGCGGACACCGGACGGTAAAATTACCGCTTGGTATTTTCGTTTCATCCAGTTGCAGGGAAACTGAGCAATTATCGCAGCGTATTATCATGGTGTTTCACTCTGGGTCGCGGGTAAAAGGCAGGCTGGTTTGTTGTACGGCTATTCGATCATATCCAAAACGGACGAACCGGTAGATGCCATGGGCGGCGGCGGGGCCATCGGCGGCGGCATGCTGCCCATGCCCCTTGAGGCATTTGCATAATCTTCGGTCGATGACAACCCCTTCAACTGAAGCAGCAGGTTGTTCTGGTTTGTCGAGTAGGACAGGC
>JADLDC010000431.1 GCA_020846885.1 Acidobacteriota bacterium
GGAACGAAATTGTCTGCGAGGGATCAAGCGCGTCCGTGCCGTCAGTGATAAGCGTCGACGATGAGATATTTGCTATCTTTTCCTCGTCGAAAATGATGGTGGTCTCACCTATCTGGATCTCGCCGCCCGATGCAAGAGGAGTCGAGCTTTTCACCGGTGTCCCATTATATCGAGTGCCGTTTGCGGAGCCAAGGTCCTGCAGCCAATAGCTGTCACCTTCCTTTCTGACCTCTGCATGGAGCCGCGAGGCAAACGCATCCGGGATGCACACATCGCTTCTAGCCGAACGGCCGATCGTGGTGCGAAGCCGCGAAAGCGGTATGACCTCGGCGATCTGGTCCGCGTTCTTTAAGATCAATCGGGGCATATTTGATGACGGTCCGTTCTGTGCAAAGGGCCTGGGCTTGCCCAACATTAAAAAAAATCAGTTTCCGATCCGGCGCGAACTACTTATACTTTCTGTCAGCAAAAACGACGACTGTCCCGAACAGCAGGTCGTGCAGTGTTCGCCCCGAACCATTGAACGCGGCCAGCAGGAATCCCAGCCCAAGTGTCAGCACGGTCGCGGTGTATCCGACCGTTTGCCGTAACGCGATCCTCACTGCACTAGCTTGTCGGCCATCGGTCCGAACTATCCGCAGGCCGGTGATCAGTTTGCCAAGTGACTGGCCGCTGAATAGCGGAAGCAGAATAAAGTTCGCGCCGCCGGCAAGCACAGCTATAAGCCAGCCTGTATCATTCAAGCTGCCCGTGATTAGCTTTGTCCCGTCGGTCCCAAAGTAACGCCCCAAAATAAGCATGGCGACCGGGCCGAGAACGAAAATAATGTAATCGATCAAAAGTGCTCCGCATCGCAGAAAGAAAGGGGCCGCGAGCCTTGCGGGCTCGAAATTGTTTACTACCTCGCTAGTCCGTTTGGCTTGCGTGTTCTTTGCGTCAGCCTTTGAATTCATAATCTGCCGCAAATTTACCCGATGACGAAATGCAAGGTCGCGTCGCCTACGATGATACGGTCGCCGGCGCTGAGCACCTGGGGCTGTTTTGGCACAAGCCTGACCGCTTCTGCGGCGGCCCGCGTCAAAAGCGTACCGTTAGACGATCCCAGGTCTTCCAGCAAATAATTGGTCCCGTCGCGCCAGATCCTGGCATGGCGGCGCGATATCTTTGTCTGCGGATCGTATTTCGAAAGATCGACCTCCGGAAAAATATTCGACATCGGGTCGCGCCGTCCAAGAAGATTGTCTTCCTTTTGAAGCGAGAACACAGGAGCGCTCAGTTCGCTGGTCCCTTCGACCAGGAGTCTCGCGGTCATGCCGGTTTGCGAATAGACCTCAGAATGAACGCCCTGCTGCGCGATCGGCTGTTTTGCCCCGCAGAAAGCACAGAACATATCCGTCGCGACGATCCGTTGGCCGCAGAACCCGCAAAAAACGCTTTGTTGAGCCAGGCTGACAGACGCGGGCACCTCTCCGACACCGTAGGTCACAATTCCGGCCTTGAGCTTAAGCAGATGGTCTTCAAGCACATTGCGCATTTCGGCGGCGGTGCTGAATCTTTGATCCGAATTGTACTGGACCGCCTTCATCATGATCCGCTCGATCTGGTCCGAAAGCTGCGGATTGATCTGCCGCGGCCGCGGATTCTTTTGAAAATCGAATATCAGCAATGGATTGCTTTGCGGGTCGGCGCCGGTAAGAAGATGGAACATCGTCGAGCCGAGGCTGTAAATGTCCGATCGCGGCTCAACATTGCCGCTGAAGAGCTCGGGCGGAGCATAGCCCATTGTGCCAACGGCGGTGACGCCTTTTTCTTCCTTTTGGCTGATCGAGCGGGCGATGCCGAAGTCTATCAGCATGGCCCGGCCAGAGTTAGCATCGACCATGATGTTTGACGGTTTTAGGTCGCGATAAACGATGGTCGACGGCTGATTGTGAAGATAGTCAAGCACGTCGGTGATCTGCACCGCCCATTCGCAAACGGTCTTTTCGTCAAGCCTGCCTTCAGGCGCCGAACGCAGTCGGGTGGAAAGATCGCCGCCTGAGATGTACTTCATTACGAGATAGAAGCGGCTTTCCTTTTCGTCGTAGAAATAATCGTAGATGGTTGGGATCGAAACATGATCGAGCGAAGAAAGTATCATCGATTCACGCTTAAAGTCGTTGATCGCCTTTTCCTGCTGCTCTTCTTCAATGTGCGTCTGCACCATCTCCTTAACGGCGCGAAGAACACCGCCAAGGTTGTTGTCGCTTGATAGATAGACGGCACCCATGCCGCCGCCGCCGATCTTGCGAATGATCTCGTATCGAGCATTGAGGACCGCCCCTTCGACCAGCGGTTTAAGTTTTGCGCTCTTCTTGCCGTCTGTTTCGCCGATGCCGATATTGTGGGATGTGGATGAGACGGCATTTGACGCAGGCCGTTCTTCGGCCGGTTCGCTGGATCTTTCGCTTTCAGGGTGTACGCGTGTCTGCACGTCATCTGCCCGATCGCCCAACTGCGGTTCCATGATACGGACCGAATCAAAGGTTGACCTCGATGCGTAGCTGTCAAACGAGCTGAGATCCTCGCCGGGTTTGACGATGCTGTCAGCTTCGGCGGGTACCGAGAGCTCATCATTAACAGGAGCGGCGTCCGCGCTTCTTGCGGCCTGCTCAAACATTGCCGGAGGCGGCGGTTCAGGCATTTCTTCGGCCGCCGCGGGCAGCGAGACGTCAAGGACACGGCCTTCTGAATCAACCTCGACAGGTGTTTCAACATCGACGGAAGGATCGTCGGAGACCCTGATCACGGCGTCCGCCGGTATTTCAGGCTCGACCATCCGTTCAGCCTCAACCTCTCCAAGGTCCGATGGGCCGATCTCTGATCGGTTTGTTTTGGGTGTTTCCTGAACGCCTTCCGCGATCTCTTCCGCCGAAAACTCAGAGGTTGAAGGGATCAGATTGTCTTCCGTCTTCCCAAGATCGCTAAGAAGCGAAGGGACCGGGGCCTCATCGATCGCCGGTTCCGCTTCGGCCGCAGGGCCGGTATCCGCTGCCGCCGGATCGGGTTCCGGTACCGCATTGCCGGTACGCAGCTCTGCCAACTCGGCGGCCTGCGACGGGGGCATCATTATAGTGCTTTCCAGCGATTCGTCGACCGGCGATTCATCAACAGGCTCGATAGGAGCATCCTCTGCTTCCAGGCGGATGCCGCAGTACGGGCAAAAGGCCTCCGCATTTGCAACGGACGAGCCGCATTCATGACAGATCAATGTTTTTTCCTGTTCCAACTTTGTTTTTATCAACCTCGTCTAACGAAGGACGTGAAACCTGAGAAAGGTCTTACCGACTATTATCTCATCGCCTTCGGTCAGCACCTGCGGATTGCCCGGCAAAAGGCGGCGGCCCCGATTCAGGAACGTACCGTTTGTCGAACCAAGGTCCTCGATCATATGGATGTTCCCGCGAAACGTCACCCTGGCGTGGCGCCGTGAAACTTTTGCGTCCGGGTCGAACGCATCGAGATCGACATCCGGAAAGATGCCGTTGTCAGCATCCCAACGCCCAATGAAAGATTCTTCCTCTGTCAGCGGAAACTCAGTGTCGGCCGCGTCGCCGCGTTCAATGACAAGCCGGCCGTGAGCTCCGCGAATTTGCTTGGGTTCTACTTGCTCGCCCTGTTCCGGAAACTCGAACGGTTTTTCCATCACCGGCGGTACACCGACCGAAGTTACCTGGCCGGCCCGCGACCCGGAGTTGCTGATCTCGGGCTGGCGCATTGCTTCGGGCCCGCCGTTCGCGTTCGCGGGAACCGCGCTAGGCTGCGCGAGCCGTGTACCGCATTCATCGCAAAACCGCGATGTGTCCGGGTTCTCCTTAGCGCAGGTCTGACATTTTATCATCGTGATTCTAAGGTGACGCACGCGGTCAAACTCACGCGCGAGATCAGGGGGCCAAAAGACCACAGGTTAGTGTACCCGTTTATTTGATTTTCGTAAATGCCGCTAAAGGTTGCCTGCAGATTACGCAAAGTTAATATAAACCGTGTAAACTAATACCCTTTCGAGCCAACTCGACACTTTTTTGAAACTTCAAATCAACGAAGGTCGTAATAACGGCTTGACGCTTGAATAGTGTACAGGTTTTTTGCTCTTGTCAGATCCTTTCGACGAATAACATTGAGGATAAATTAAGGTATGGCCCTAAGCCGTAAGAAGAAGATAATAATCGGCTCATCTGTTGGAGTGCTTTTGCTGATCATAGTGATCGCGAGCATTTTTGCCACGCGCACGGACGTTCCGGAGGTGACGGTCGTCAAGGTAGAGACGCGCCCTGAACTGCGGTCAACAGTGACATCGTCAGGCGAAGTGCGTCCGATCCAGTTCATGAACCTCACGAGCGAGGTCCAGGGAAAGATCGAAGAGATCACCGTAAAAGAGGGCGACAAAGTCCAGAAGGGCGACGTCCTCGTGAGGCTGGACCCCGACCAACTCGAATCAAGCACGGATGCGCAATTTGCGGCATACCAGTCCGCCCAGGATGACGTCAGGGCATCGCAGACACAGGTTTCGGCCGCGCAAAATAATCTGGCCCAGGCCCAGCAGTCGCTGAATCAGGCCGAGGTTGCCGTTGATTCGGCACGGCAGAACGTCATCACGTCCGAGACCGAGGTCAATAGGGCCCAGGTCGATCTGAACGCCGCCCAGCGAGAGATGAAGCGAAGCGAGCGGCTGGTTGAAAGCGGCGTTGTCTCGCGTCAGGAGCTTGACACGAACCGTGATAAATACGAGACGGCACGTGTTGCCCTCGCAACGGCAAAGGCCCGGCTCGAAGCACAAAAGATAGCTGTCAAAGATGCTCAGTCGCGTCTGGCGTCGCAGCAGGTTGCGGTCAAGGACGCCCGCCGGGCCGTCAACACAGCGGAGATCAATGTAAATTCGAGCCAGTCGCGTGTGGACCAGCAGGCGGCGGTGCTTCGCGGTTCGCGGAATCAGCGGAACAAGTCGGTCGTGGTCGCCCCGATCAATGGTGTCATTGCCGAGATCCCGTCAAAGGTAGGCA
>JADLDC010000432.1 GCA_020846885.1 Acidobacteriota bacterium
AGCGTGAGCTTTTAGGACTTGGCAAAGCGGTTGAGTCACTCGCAAAGAAAGTGGCGGCGGGCGAAACCGCTGTCGAACGTGATCGGAGCGGTCTGGTCGAGCAGGAAGAGCGAACCGTTGATCTTCAATCGCTGATCATCAAAGTCGAACGCGGGCTTGTTGGGTTAGAGATACAGGAAAAGAACAACCTGCAGGAGATAGAGCGTGCAAACCGGCATCGCAACGTGGTGGCAGCCGAATTGGAACAGCTGGCCGGTGAGGCCGATCAACTCCAAAACCGGCTGCAGGAAGCCGCAGCGGGCGAATCGAAGGCAGAAGAGTTTAGAGCGGCGGCGACGACCGGGGCCGATACTATCGTTCTCGAACTGAGCGCTGCCAGAGTTGATGCCGATTCGGCGGCCGCTGTCCTGAATGAGAAGCGGACACTGGCTGCAACATCCAGCGAACGCCAACGGTCGGTCCAATATGCATTGCGAAGGCTTGAAAATGAACGGAGCGATCTGCAGAATCGGCTGGCGATGCAGGACCTTGAAGCCGTTGAGGCAGCGGAAAAAGTTCGCCGGATCAAAGAATCGGTCTCGGAGATCGCCGGCAAGATCGCTTCGTCAGACGTTGAGATCGCCCAAGAGCAGGCCGAACTAGACGAAGCGGTCGGTATTCTGGATGCCGCACGCGCTTCGGCAGATGCGTCCAGCAGCGAACTTGCCGAGCTGAACCGCCGCGCCGCCGAAGCAATAAACGTCCGGAGCTCGGTCGAGGTCCAGCAGACCGAGGCAATGACCGAACTTCGGAACCTGAATGAAAAATGCGTCCACGAACTTAACCAGGCCCTCGCCGAGATCGTTGATGAACACACGGTATCGGACGAGTTCGACCTGGCGGCCGCCAGATCGCTGGCCGAAGAACAGCGTCAGCGGCTTGAAGGCTTTGGTGCGATCAATATGCTGGCCGTTGAGGAACTGGCCGAGGCCGAGGAAAGGTTGGACTTTCTAACCTCGCAGCGGCAGGACATAATCGACAGCATAAATTCAGCGGAAGAAGCACTTCGAGAAATAAAGGTTCGCTCACGTGAGCGATTCCGGAACGCTTTTGCGGCGATAAACGAAAACTTTACGCAGTTCTTTATGGAATTGTTCGGCGGCGGACGGGGCGAGATGACTCTGCTCGAGGCCGACGACATTTTGGAGGCCGGTATTGAGGTTGTCGCCCAGCCGCCGGGCAAACGGCTGCAGAATATTCTGTTGCTTTCGGGCGGCGAAAAGGCGATGACGGCCATTGCGCTGGTCCTGGCCATCTTCAAATATCGTCCGTCACCATTCTGTCTCCTGGATGAGGTTGACGCTCCGCTTGACGATGCCAACGTTGGAAGATTTGTGGCCAAGATCGAAGAAATGTCTGAAAAGACACAGTTTATCGTTATCACCCACAACAAGCGCACGATGGAAGCCGCTCGAGCACTTTACGGCGTGACCATGCAGGAAGCCGGCGTTTCCAAGATCGTTTCGGTAAAATTCGATTGAGTGTAAAAACGCGCCTGGCCTTATTTCATATATTTATCGAGAAAATCCGCAACTTTTGGGTACAGGTCGAGGCGGTTCTTTAGTTTTGAGATGCCGTGGCCTTCGTCGTCGTAGAGTTTGTATTCTACGATCGCACCGCGCTTTCGCAGGGCATCGACCATCTGCTCGCCTTCCGTGTAAGGAACTCGCGGATCGTTCAGGCCCGAGATCACAAAAAGCGGCGTTTTGATGCGGTCGATCTTGCGTATTGGTGAAATGCGGCGAAGGAATTCGAGGTCGCGGTCGAGCCGGCCGTATTCGACCTCACGCTGGCGCCGGCGGTAGCCCGAGGTGTTCTGCAAGAAAGTTTCCCAATTCGTTATCGCAACTGTTCCGACCGCCGCCGCCCAAAGGTCCGGATAAAGCGTGATCGCCGCCATTGTCATATAACCGCCGTAGCTTCCGCCCATAACCGCAATTCGCTTTGGATCGGCCCCGCCCTTTGTTTTCAGCCATTCGACTGCCGCGGCAAGGTCTTTTACCGAATCTTCGCGTTTTTCTACGTCATCGAGATGGGTATACGTTTTGCCATAACCGGTAGATCCGCGAACGTTCGGGTCGAGAACCGCGTAGCCACGCGACAAATAATATTGGAACAGGGAATTAAAACCTGGACGTGACTGGCCTTCAGGCCCGCCGTGGACAGAGACAATTACGGGCACCTGCGCCCCCTCCATTACGTTGGTTCTTGGCTTGTAATACCACGCTGGTATTTCACGGCCATCGAAAGTTTTGAATTTGATCAGCTCGGGTTGGACGAATGTACTCGCATTGATCCCGGCGCGATCGCTGTTTGTTACTCGAGCAAACTTCTTGGAATTCAATACGTATATCCAAATGTCCGAAGCATTCTCGAACGAGCTAAAGGAAAACGCAAGCCACCGACCATCTTTTGAAAACGTCATTCCGCCTATTACTCCTTTGGCAGGAATCTCTACCTTAACGGCCTTTTTGTCGATGGTGGAGATGAGCGGCTTTCCGCCGGTTTCGATTTTTCGGAGATATAGCTCCGAAAATCCTTCGCGGTTGACTGTGTATGCCATCACGCCCGGATAGTCGGTCATCGCAACACCGCCGACGTCCCATTTCTGATCGTCGATGATCGAAACTTCACGGTTTGCCTCGCTCCAATCGTCGCCCGATGCATTCTTTTTCCGCATCTGCGCCAGGCCCTGAAATTCGCGTTTGTCGTTCGTCGTATAAACTATGCTGTCAGCCAGAAAGTGGACATTGCCAAATTCCGACGCATCGGTGTGCGGCGTCAGCAGAGTTTTCTTTTTGGTTTTTACATCGACAAGATAAAGATCGTTGTCGAGACTTTTTTCAATGCCGTCCAGGAAGAGCACGAACTTCGTTCCGGCGGCGTTCACCGCGGATATACTAATATTTCCGTCGTGTTGATAGAGCAATTCTTCCTTGCCCGTAGCTATGTCCATTGAATAAACATCGAAAAAGGTGCGGTTCCGCTTGTTCGATGAGTAATAGATCTTTTTGCCGTCGGCGGAAACTTCGGCGAAATTATGCCTCACCTTGGGTTCATTGGTCAGCTCGCGAACTCCGCTGCCGTCCGGTTTCACCGAGAAAAACTGTGTGTTCTCGTCACCGCCGCGAGCCTTACCGAACAAGAGGCCGCTGCCGTCGCCGAGCCAGCGGACAAAGCTGACGTTGTCGTCGTAATTAGTGATCTGGCGCGGTGTAGCATCCGGAAGATCGACTATCCAGACCTGCGACGTACCTGTGGTGTTCGTCAGATACGCCATTTGCTTTCCGTCCGGCGAAAACGTCGGGGCGCCTGCAGATTTTATATTTAGATACTGCTGAATTGTATAAGATTGGGCTGTCAACGACGCCGTAAATAGCAAAGCCGCAAGACAAACGAGCAGAAGTTTTCGCATTGTTTTCTCCGGAATCTAAAATGGATAATGAAACTTGCGCCCATTATCCACTATTATTCGCTTGACGTTCAATTTCCGCCCGATCGCCCTTTCAGTTACCCCAGCTATCAGGCGGCTCAGCTTCCTCAGTCGCGTACGAACGCAATAGGCCGCATTGTTCGCAGCGATAGGTTTCTACCGTGTAGCAATCCTTTCCCGAGACTTTCACGCCCGCCCAGAAGGACTTTTCCGGCCGGCCCTTCAGCCATCGCGGCACGACTCTGCCGCCAAAGCCGCCGCCCTGGCCGCTCATGTCGAGGATAAATCCTTCGACCATGAAACCTCTACAGTCGGGGCAGTTCTTTTCAGTTCCTGTCATTTCGAATCTCCTGAATTAACCCTCTTCTTGATTTTACATAGTCCTCTTTCTCGTCGATTGCAAATACCTGACGAAACCAGACCGATTACGACGAGTGACGATGAACGACATCGAGCAAGCGAACCGTAATCGCAATGGCGCCGACGAACCCGATTCGCCGACAGTTGGACCGCGTCTGCGGCGAACGAAGGTTTTTATAGGTCAACGAACAGCTTATTCGCTCGTCCCTTACCTCAATGAGTTCTCGTTGTAGCTCTTTGATCAGTCCGCGAGGAATGTCGCGATTATAGAACGAAACGTTTCCGGGTCGAAATGAGAATGGGCCGGCTCGCAAAAAGTGCAGTCCGGCCCATGGAAGCGGAGGAAAATTCAGGCCTTACGGCTTTGCCGAGATCACGTAGCCGGCATAGAGCCATCGATACAGCATTTTGGCCAGTTTGGGGTCCGCTTCTTTGATCAGATTATACTGGCTAAGCGCCCCTGCCCGATTCTTTGCCGCCAGATATGCCATGCCGAGGTTGAATCTAAGCCGGGCATCGTCAGGGCTTATCTCGACAGCCCGCTTCAGAAAAACCGCACATTTGTCATACTCCTTCTGCCGATAGAGAACGTTGCCGAGGCCGCTGAGGACCATCGCATCATTCGGATACTCCTTCTGAAGAGCGTCCATCAGTTTCCGTGCGTCACTAAGATTTCCT
>JADLDC010000433.1 GCA_020846885.1 Acidobacteriota bacterium
CGGCCATGTATGAAAGATCTATATAGCTGTCGAACTGAGGTTCATTATTCAGCACGATCGCCGCTTCCGCAATGCTGGACGCATGATCGGCGATGCGTTCAAGTATCGGCGTGATCTTCGCGACCGAGACGACAAGCCGCAGATCGTGCTCCGTCGGACGCTGAGAGCCCAAAATATCTATGCTCAAGCGGTCGATCTCAAGCTCCATCTGGTCGATCACCTGATCCTCATCGGCTATCGCCCGGGCAAGTTCACTGTTCCGCCCGACCAGAGCAAGCATCGCACCGGCAACGGCCGATTCGGCCTTGCCGCCAAGCAGCAGTATCTTGTCGCGAAGCAGGTCGAGTTGGCTGTCCATCGAACCCACGACGGCCCCCTGGGCTGGCAGAACGCTTTTTGCCCCTGTGGACGATATGGTATTTGGAACAACATTTTCGCTCATCTGCACATCGCTTGCTTCAATGCCGGAATTCGTCTGAAACTTAAATCTACACCAACCTTGCCTCGGACACGGCGGCACGCATTAGATAGTTAACATCCTGTTAACATCAGGTGTTCTTTAAGCCGATCGGGCCGATAATAGCCGCTTTTCGGCAAACGGGCCGACTGCCCGTGAACATCGAACCGGACGGCCTGGCGAGTGTTGGCCGTTGATTCTGGTACGGTGATTGCTCTAGAATTTCGGTAGATCTATGCACGGAGGGTAAAAATGATATTTCACAATAATTTAAAGCGGTCCGCATTGGCATTTGCCGCCTTGGTCGCGCTTATGCCGCTTGCCGTTGGCGCCCAGACGCGGGTCAACATGCCGAAGAACAAGTATAAGGTCCAGGAGGATGTAAAACTCGGGAATCAGGCTGCGAGTCAGGTCGAAAAGCAGTTCCCGATCCTCGACGACTCTCAGGCACAGGCCTACGTTTCGCGTATCGGCGAACGCCTTGTTGCCGCCATACCGCCGCAATTCCGCCAGCCCGCATTCGATTACAGCTTCAAGGTGGTCAACGCCAGCGACATCAACGCATTTGCACTGCCCGGCGGCCCAATGTTCGTCAATCGCGGTATGATCGAGGCCGCACACAACGAAGGCGAAATGGCAGGAGTGATGGCACACGAGATTGCCCACGTCGCTCTCCGTCACGCAACCGCACAGGCCACAAAGCAGGGAAGCTGGCAAAATCAGCTTGGTACCATCGGGCTGATCCTCGGCGGGGCCATCCTCGGCGGCGAGACCGGTGCCCAGATCGGAGCTCTTGGTGTAGCGGCGTGGCAAACGAAATACAGCCGCGAATATGAAACGCAAGCGGATATTTTGGGTGCACGCATAATGGCGGATGCCGGATATGATCCGCGCGACCTTGCAAATATGTTTCGCACCATCGAGAAGCAAGGCGGCAGCCGCGGCCCCGAATGGCTCAGCAGCCACCCCGATCCGGGCAACCGCTACGAAAAGATCAACCGCGAGGCCGCATTGCTTGATGTCGATCCGACACCGATCAAGATGACGCGCGACTTTGAACGCATTCAGGCCCGCCTCCGTTCCCTGCCGCCCGCGAGGACAATGGCGCAGATACAGCAGGACCCGCGCAACAGCGAAGGACCTGTACGAAATCCGACAGCCGGCGGCACCTATTCGCGAAATGTACCCTTTCCTTCATCAAGGATGCGGGTATATGACGGCGGCGACCTGCGAATGCGCGTGCCGTCGAACTGGCGTGAGTTTGGCGGTGACGGCAGCCTTATCTTTGCTCCCGAAGGGGCGTACGGTGATCAGGGCATCACCCACGGCTTGATGATCGGAGCTTATCGCTCAACGCCTTCCGGAATGCTTTCGTCAACGCGAAATTACGTTGGCGAACTGCTCAGAGGCAACAGCTACTTATCGCAGCGAAATGACCTGACCCGCACGAGGGTCGGCGGCAGAGAGGCTTATACCACAACGCTTTCCGGCCGTTCACCGGTGACTGGCCGCGATGAGGTCGTAACGGTCTATACGGTACAGCTTCGCAGCGGAAACCTGCTGACGATAGCTGCGGTTTCGGCCGAAGCGGATATGTATCGATATAACTCTGCTTTCCGCAACATCATCAATTCGATCCAGTTGATGGATTGAGCACCTGCGGCATTTCTTCGACGGGTGACGGCCAGGCTAACTTGCACGGCTTTCACCCGTTTGCCTTCTCACCGACAGGCCCACTCACGCTGACCGTTGTCAGCAAGGCCGCGGCAATAACAGACAAACCGGCGCTCACCAGAAAGGCCGCAGCGACGCCGAATTCGGTCCATAGAAACCCGAATAACAGTGACGCGGGAAAAACCGTGATCCCAAACGCTAGATTATAGAAACCATACGCTGTACCCCGTTTTTCATCCTTCACCAGGTCCGCTACAAGTGCTTTCTCAGCTCCTTCGGTCAACCCAAAATACGCCCCATAGACAATGAACAATGCCCACGCCTGCCAGGCCGATCCGACAAAGGCAAATCCCGCATAGACCAATGCATAAACGCACCAGCCGGATACGATAAGCTTCTTCCGGCCGATCTTGTCCGATAGTTCGCCGCCTATCAGCGACATCACAACCTTGCTGAAGTGCAGGACCATCCAAAGAATGGGAAGCATCGGGGGCGGAATGCCCGCCTGCCTGGCACGCAGCAGCAGAAACGCGTCTGTCGAATTCGATAGTGTGAACAACGCGATCACAACCAGGAAGCGTTTGAAATTTGGATCAAATTCCCGCAGTGAGAATTTGAGCGGCATCGGGTCCGCGGCGTGTTCGGGCTTGTCTTCGTGGACGAAAAAGATGATCAGCAGCAGGCCGAATACGACCGGGACCGATGCGAAAAGGAATACGCGTTGATATTCGCCGGCCGTTGGCGAATCGGGATCGGCGGCAATGTACGAAAGAAGGGCAAAAGCGACCAGCGGCCCAATTACTGCCCCAAGGTGATCGGCCGCCCGGTTAAACCCGAAGGCGAGCCCCCGTTTCCCTTCCGGCGCGCTCGCCGCGATAAGAGCATCGCGCGGAGCACCCCGAATTCCTTTTCCGACCCGGTCGCTCACCCGCACGGCCAGCACCTGCGGCCAACTGCTTACCAGTGCCAACAGCGGCCGGAAGACCGCGGCCAAACAGTACCCCAGAAAGACGGGAAACTTTCGGCTGTTGAAACGGTCGCTAAGGTAACCCGAGAACAGCTTCAGGATACTGGCGACCGATTCGGCCAAGCCTTCGATCAGGCCTATGAAGAACGGAGAAGCCCCGAGCGTGAGAAATAGAAATGTCGGAAGCAGCGGATAGATTATCTCGCTGGAAGTGTCATTTAGCAGGCTGACCAGGCTAAGAACAAAAACGTTCGTGCCTAGCCCGTGATATCTATGCCAAAAACGGCGCTTCGGGGGTTTTGGCTGTGTTCCCATTTAAAAATGAGAACAGGCCGATGGCCTGCTCCCTATTTTGCGGCACTTTCGGCGGCAGCACGCTTGGACCGCCGCCTGAAGGCTCTCGCTACCTGCGGCCATTCGCCGGCGGGGCTGTCCGCCGTGGCGGGCCTTTTCGGCCGTCTGATGCGAAATACCAAAGCGAAACACTACCGGCAACGCCAATGAATAACATGATCGCAACAACCGCAAGACGGAACGCCATTTTTACCGTTTTTCGCAAGGCGAAGAAAACTATCAGGCCAAGGCCGGCCAGAACCAGAAATAATGCGATCGCCGCCATGCCGCCGATAACTCCGGCACTTGGTGCAACATCAAAAAATGCCAGGGCCAGGTTCATCCTTCATTTTCTCCTTCAATGCCCTTTCAAGCTCTTCAGCTTCTTCCTCGCTAAGCACTGCATCTTCGACAGGCAATGAATACTGCTCATCGGCCCAGGCGCCAAAGTCGATCAGCCTGCACCGCTCCGAA
>JADLDC010000434.1 GCA_020846885.1 Acidobacteriota bacterium
ATGCGGCGCGGGCTTCCGGTCGCCTCAGATGTTCCAACTCTGGAAACTCGCGTCGAAGTTGATGCGGACGGCTTTGTGGCCGTCGATATCTCAGCCCGCGTTACCAAACCGCTGATGGGCCAGCTTAGGCGAATGAACGCCAAGATCATTTCTGTCTTCCCGCAGTACCACAGCGTTACAGCCCGGATCGCGCTGTCGGACGTAGAAACTCTGGCCGCAAGGGACGATGTAGAATTCATTCAGCCTTTGCTTGACTATACGACGAATAAAGAAGATCGCCCGGTCGAAGTTGACGCTCCCGCCCCGATGCCGTCAGTGGAACGGCCATTTTCGGCCGTCAGAACTGATTCGCCGCAGAGCTTTGGCGAACGGTCCGCGAAAGTGCGCGAATACTTGTCCAAAACGCTTTCAGGAAAGCGGATGTTCGCCGGCAGCGTTGTTGCTGAGAGCGATAAGACACATCGCGCCGATATTGCACGCCAGATCTTCAATACAAACGGTACGGGAATTAAGATCGGTGTGATCTCAAACGGCGTCGCAACACTTGCCGCAAGGCAGGCGACCGGTGATCTTCCGGCAAACGTTACGGTCCTGCCCGGACAGGCCGGCAGCGGCGATGAAGGAACGGCGATGCTTGAGATCGTGCACGATGTAGCACCCGGTGCACAGCTTTTTTATGCCACCGCCTTGCCGAGCATCACGCAGTTCGCCACAAATATCAAAGCCCTGCGGACCGCAGGCTGCGACATTATCATTGACGACATATCCTATTTTGTCGAAACACCGTTTCAGGACGGACAGGATGCCGCGATCATCGCTCCGACAAACGGCGGAATTGTCGTTCAAGCCGTTAAAGACGTGACCGTCGGTTCACAGGCCGGAGCATTGTATTTTTCATCCGCCGCCAACTCCGGCAACAAGAATGACAACACTGCCGGTGCGTGGGAAGGCGATTTTGCTGACGGCGGCCCAACTTCGGCACCGCTGCCCGCTGGGAATCAGATACATGATTTCGGCGGCGGGGCCACCAGCAATCTTTTGACGGTAAACGGCCGTGTGCTGCTAAAGTGGTCTGATCCGCTTGGCGGCTCTGGTAATGATTATGATCTTTACGCACTGAACACGGCCGGGACCGCGGTCGTTGCGGCCGGTACAAATACGCAGGACGGCAATGACGATCCGGTTGAAGATATCGGAAACCGCACAGCGGGCCAGCGAATTGTCATCGTAAAGAAAGCGGCAGCCGCGGGCCGATTTCTCCACCTGAACACAAACCGAGGTGTCCTGGCGATCTCGACCGCGGGCGTTGTTTACGGCCACAACGCGGGACGCGATACGATCAGCGTGGCGGCAACACCGGCCGGCCCGGCGCAGAACAACGCGGCCGTCGGCCCGTTTCCGTTCGCACACAGCTCGGCCAATGTCGTCGAACAGTTCAGCTCTGACGGCCCGCGGCGCATCTTCTATAACGCGGACGGCTCGCTGATCACCCCCGGCAACGTTTCTTCCACGGGCGGCGAATTGCTGCAAAAGCCGGACATCACCGCAGCCGACGGTGTTACAACGACCACGCCTGGATTTATCCCGTTCTTTGGCACCTCGGCCGCTGCGCCGCAGGCCGGAGCAATGATGGCACTTTTGAAAGCAGCCAGCCCGGGTTCGACCAGCACACAGCTTTATAATGCAATGACCAGCACCGCGATCGACATTGAGGCTGCAGGTACAGATAGAGATTCGGGAGCCGGTATTTTTATGCCGATCCCGGCGATCAGTTCATTGGGCATTGCCGGCCCCGCGTACCTTGAGTTGGGAGCCACAACTGCGGCCGAGGCTCCGGGCGACGGAGACGGAAAACTTGAGGGCGGTGAAGGAGCTACGCTTAATGCGGTCCTAAACAATGTCGGTGCCGCGAACGCGACCGGAATTACGGCGACGCTGACCACGACCACTCCTGGCGTAACGATCTCGAACCCAAATGTCCGTTCTTATCCGGATCTCGCCGCGTTGACCGGCACCGGTTCAAATTTAACTCCGTGGCGATTTACGCTTCAGGATGGTTTTGTTTGCGGAACGGCGATCAATTTCACGCTGACCGTCAACTATTCAGGCGGTGTCGGGACACAAGTTCTGACGTTTACGGTCGAAACCGCGCAAGACATCAGCATAAACAGCACCCTTGACACAACGGCGCCGACGGCGGGCAATGGTTATACGGCTACGACCGGACTGCAGAACCTGCGCCTGAACCGAAATGGCGTTATCTCGACCTGCGCGGCACCTAAGCCCGCTGCAACCACATTCGGAGCGGGGACGCGGCAGTATGACGCGTATGTATTTACAGCGGTGAGTTCAGGATGCGTAACTGTCACGCTGAGCGGGACCAACGCGATCCGGCTTTTCTCTACAGCCTATAACAGTGCGGGATTTGATCCGACAAATATAACCGCGAACTATCTAGCGGATGCGGGTGCGAGTTCGGCGTCCAGAACCTATTCGTTCAACGTAACGGCCGGCCAGACATTTACGATCGTTGTTAACGAAGTAGATTCAGGGGGCGGAATCGGCGTTAACTATGACCTGAATGTCAGCGGAGTTGCCCTGACACCGTGTGACAATCCTAATCACGTGCCGACAGCGGTAGCACAGAACGTCACCGTAAATGCGAGCACGTGTACGACCGCGAACGTTCCGGCATCGGCCGTGAACAATGGTTCATTCGATCCGGATGGCCCGGCGGACATAGTGTCGATGACCCTAACGCCGTCCGGCCCGTTCCCGATCGGGACGACCAACGTCATCCTGACCGTCACTGACAGCCAGGGTGCACAGTCGCAGGCCAACGCGACGGTAACGGTTATCGATCCGCCGCCGACGATCAACCCGATCGCCAACGTGGTTGCGACGCTGCCGAACGGTTCGGCTTCGTCGATGCCGGTGACGTTCCCGCTTCCGACGGCGACGGACAACTGTCCGGGCGTTACGGTGACCACAAGCCCGGTTTCGGGTTCGGTATTCAACGTGGGTACGACCACGGTGAACGTAACGGCCACAGATTCCGGCGGCCATACTTCGACGGCAACCTTTACGGTAACCGTGCTGTATCCGTTCGCCGGCTTTACGGGACGTGTGATCGTGAACCAGCCGGGAATAAACTATATGACGGCCGGAAACACGACGCCGATCAGCTTTAGCCTTGGCGGCAACCGCGGATTGAACATATTCGCATCAGGTTCGCCTTCGTCGCGGCAGGTCGCATGTCCGGCGGGAAGCCCCATCGGGGCGTCTGCTCCGGCTACGCTTTCACCCGGATTGTTCTTCCAGTCCGGGCAGTACACGATGTACTGGCAGACGAGTGCTGCCTGGGCGGGTACGTGCCGGCAGTTCGACATGACCCTGAAGGACGGCTCTACCAAGTCGCTGAACTTCTGGTTCTATCAATAAACCAACGCCGGTGCCTGTTAAAAGGCACCGCGAAACTCTGACAACAAAAGCCGATCAGAAGCTGCCTTCTGATCGGCTTTTGATTAACTGACAGCAGTACCTTCAATTGGCACGCAGCATAACTAACCCTTTGGACATACAAATTCGCCCTCGACGATGATCTCAGTGTCCGGCTGTTTCAGAAAGCGTTTTTGGGCTTTTGGCTTGATCTTGAATTCTTTTGTCTTGACCGAGCCATTCTTGTATCGGCGGCTGACTCGAATGATCCGGCAGGCGTCGCACGTGTTTACGACCCGGACGGTATCGGGCCGCGTTGGATCGTCGGCGATCGCCGCACAGCCGGGGCCATCAGCGGCCACCCTGCCTTGTTGGGTAAGGATCTCCCATCGGTGGCCCGGATTTGCCTTCTCGTGTTCACGGCCCGCTATGGCGGCGTCCGCCCGCGAGGCGATCCAGTTTGTCAACGGCCCGTCGCCGTCCGTGCAGAACGCCATATGCCATACGAACTGGCTTTGTGCGAGGATAGAAGGGCAGAAAGAGAGAAAAAGAACTCCTAACACAAGAACACGCAGTTTCCTCATTAGACTTCCTCCTAGGTTTTTGGTTTTTCTGTGAAGCTTGTCGGAACTCTAGCCTAACCCGGTAGAAGTGTCAACCACTCCTTTCGTACCACTCCTCACGGCCTATTGCCGCTTCGACGAATGGCAAAACCTTTACAATATAGCGATTTGACGGCTATATTGACAATGGACCGTTTCGCAGCGGATGGGCACCTGCGAAGTTCTTGATCTCCCACTTGTCAGAACCGCGAGCGGTAGCGACCGGTTTCGTCTTCTCTTCTCAGAACCGCGAGCGGTAGCGACCGGTTTCTTGTCGCCAACGGCGACCGACCTATAAAGCCTGGGGTGAATGAGCGAAGCGAATGTAACCCCAGGAACGCAAAACAAAAAGTTCTGTCGCTGAAGGCGACAAACAATATGTACATTGTTGCTCCCTTTCAGGGAGCGGCCGGCCTCAACGCCGCATCCTGGGGTTTCGCTGAAGCGGTTTCATCCCAGGCTTTATAGGTCCGGCCGCCCCTGACACGAAATTCTGTGCTTACAAAAAACTCCTATCTTCAATATCTAAACTGTCCGAATGAATTTTGGCTCGCGTTTCATTCGCCCGCGCCGTCCGAAGAAGACCTGCCGCTCGCGCAAAGGCATCGGCGGCAGCAGGGATTTGAAGTTCTGCAGCTTGCCAAAAAGATGTCGATCTTCAACGGCGGCTCGAACGGCATTGTCGAATTCGGCCGCATTTTTTCGACCGAGAACATCACGACCAGCGCGGACATTACGCTCACCGATCCCGCGACTGGCGATCTTTCTATCTACGAAGTAAAGTCCAGCTCAAAAATAAAGGACGAGCATTACGACGATCTTGCCTTCCAAAAAATGACGGCGGAAATGCTTGGGCACAGCGTGGCGAAGACATATCTCATCACGGTCAACACAGCCTATATTAGAAACGGCGAGATCGACCCTGACACACTGCTGCAAATTCACGACGTTACGGCCGAGGTCGCGGCAAAGCTGGTTGAGACGATCGAAAAAACGCGGGCCGCGATCGAATATCTAACGACGCCGCCTGTGCCCGAGCTAAAACTTCACTGTTCGCAAAAACTCGATTGCGGTTTTATCCGCTATCATTTCAAGGACATTCCCGTTTATAACGTAACGCACATCAGCCGCCTGAACACGCAAAAATGCGCCGAGTTGGTCGATCTTGGCATTCTTGATATTCGCGGCGTGCCCGATGATTTTAAACTCTCCGACAAGCAGCGAAAACAGATAGAAACAGCGCGTGCAGCCGAGCCCGCAATTGACCGCGAAGCCATCCGCCGTGAATTGGACGGCCTGACATATCCGCTGCACTTTCTTGATTACGAAAGCTTCTCCTACGCCGTCCCGCATTTCGGCGGCGTTCGCCCGTATCAGCAGATGGTGTTCCAATATTCGCTCCACACCATCGAAAAGGCCGGAGAGGAACCAACGCACAGCTTTCACCTCGCAAAAAATGACGGAGCGTTCCCGCCGCGCGAGATCGCCGAACATCTGCACACAGAAATGTCTTCAAAAATTGGGACAACGATCGCCTGGCACGCCCAATTTGAAAAAGACCGCAATCGCGAATTCGCCGAAATGTTCCCCGAGCTCGCCGAATTTTTCCACGAGCTGAACGAAAGCGTCTTTGACCTTGAGACCATCTTTACAAAAGATCTTTATCGTCACCCCGGTTTCTTTGGCAAAACTTCGATAAAAAATATCCAGCCCGTGCTCTTTCCGGCGGCCTCATACCACAACCTCGCCATCCCCGACGGAACCGCCGCCGCCATCCGCTGGTTCCAAATGGCAACAAAAATAACCGACCCCGCCGAATCCGAAAAGATCTTCCACGACCTCTGCACCTACTGCCACCTCGACACACTAGCAATGGTAGAGATCTTCAAAACCCTCCGCGACCTCTGATCCTCTTTTCGTGTACTTCCGTATCTCTCGTTTCGCCCGTTTCGTGATCCAGATCTCGTTCTTCCATCTTTGCCGAAGCCCGCACGAAGTAAGGGCGTAACATCCCATCTTTGCAGAACCCCGCACAGAGTAAGGGCTTAACATCCCATCTCTGCAGAAGCCCGCACGAAGTAAGGGCTTAACATTCAACATATCTATTCCCCTTCACTGAGGTGCGTGATTCCCCCCAGCCTTCAAAACCTCACCCAAAGCCCTCTCAGGATCATTTTCAGCTAACTAAAACTCATTCCCAGTCAACTAAATCTGATTCCCACAATTGTGAAAGTCATTCTCAGTTAACCAAATGTCATTCCCACAATTGTGAAAGTCATTCTCACAACTTCAAAAGCCACTCTCACAATTGTGAGAATCATTTTCAGTTAACTAAAACTCATTCTCACAACTTCAAGAGTCATTCTCACAATTGTGAAAGTCATTCTCACAACTTCAAAAGTCATTCTCACAAGACAAAATTTGGCACTTTTACCCAAAAATGCATCAAAACAATGCAAAATCTCCCAAATTCCACCCCAAACCTGCGATTCGGCCCGCTCCATGCTAAAATCGGATAGTTTTCCCTTTTCTTCCATTCCTATGGACAACGAGATCAAGAAAACCCTCTGGGCGGCGGCGGATAAGCTGCGGTCGAATATGGACGCAGCGGAGTATAAGCACATTGTGCTTGGGCTGATATTTCTCAAATACGTATCCGACTCTTTCGCGGAGCACCGAGCGACGCTCGAGAAACGGTTTGCCGACCGACAGGATGAATATTTCATCGAGACGGAGGCCGACCGAACAAAAGACCTTGAAGAACGCGATTATTACACCGAGGCTAATGTCTTTTGGGTGCCGGAACTTTCGCGTTGGGAGCGTATTCGCGACAAGGCAAAGCAGCCGGAGCTTGGGAAATATATCGACGATGCTCTGATCGATATCGAGAACGAAAATCCGCGGCTCAAAGGCTTGCTTGATAAACGCTATGCCCGCACACAGCTTGAGCCGGGCAAATTGGGCGAGCTGGTCGATCTTATTTCAAAGATCGGCTTTAACGGCAACGGCCACCGGGCGAAGGATGTGCTTGGCGAAGTTTACGAATATTTCCTCGGCCAGTTTGCCAGTGCCGAAGGGAAAAAAGGCGGCCAGTTTTACACGCCCGCCTCGGTTGTCCGCGTGCTGACGGAGGTTCTCGCACCGTATAAGGGAAAGGTTTACGATCCCTGCTGCGGTTCGGGCGGGATGTTCGTCAGTTCGGAAAGGTTCATGGAAGAACACGGCGGGCGGTTTGGAGATATTTCAATCTACGGCCAGGAATCGAACCCGACAACGTGGCGGCTGGTGGCTATGAACCTTGCCATTCGCGGAATGGATTTCAATTTGGGAAAGGAACCGGCGGATACATTCTTGAGAAATCAGCACCCGGACCTTCGCGCGAATTATGTAATGGCAAATCCGCCGTTCAATGTTTCCGACTGGTGGAACGCAAGCCTCGAAGGCGATCCCAGATGGCAGTTCGGAACTCCGCCAGCCGGAAATGCGAATTACGCATGGCTCCAGCACATTTTTTATCATCTTGCACCGAATGGCCGTGCGGGCGTGGTGCTTGCAAACGGCTCAATGTCCTCGAACCAATCCGGCGAATCCGCCATCCGCCGCGAAATGATCGAGCAGGACGCCGTAGAATGCATGGTCGCCCTTCCCGCCCAGCTTTTCATCAACACCCAGATCCCGGCGTGCCTCTGGTTTCTCAGCAAGAATAAAAAAAGAAAAGGCGAGATCCTTTTTATCGATGCCCGAAAACTGGGAAGACTGGAAAACCGAGTTAACAGGGTTTTCGATGATGAAGACATTCAAAAGATAGCGGAAACATATCATGCCTGGAAGTCAGAACCGCCTGCGTTAGCGGGCGGCCAGAATGTCAGAACCGAGAGCGGCAGCGACCGGCCTCCTGATTCTTCCAATCCAAAATCCGAAATCCAAAATCCAAAATACGAAGACCGTCCCGGCTTCTGCAGATCCGCATCGCTTGAAGAAATCCGCTCGCACGATTACATCCTCACTCCGGGAAGATACGTCGGGGCCGAGATCGCAGAGGAAGATGACGAAGAGTTCGCCGAGAAGATGGCGAAATTGACAAAAGAGCTAAACGAGCAATTTGCCGAAAGCTCTCGGCTGGAAGAGGAAATCAGGAAGAATCTTGCGAGTATCGGTTTTTAAATTGCCACTAGCTTTAGCTAGTGGTTAGAGATGAGGATTGATCGGGCTTTAGCCAAAATGGTCTGATGAAAAATGCCTTAGAGCTTTAGCTAAAGCTGAAAGGATGATGGATACTCTTTTGAATTTCGGCTAAAGCCTGCCGATCTTATAATGGCCTAACCTCCAGCTAAAGTTGGAGGCAATTGACAAGATGATAAATCTGGAAGCAATTGACTAGATGATAAGGCTGAAGGCAATTGACAAGATGATAAAGCCGGAGGCAATTGACAAGATGATAAAGCCGGAGGCGAAAACCGCGGCTTTGCCGCTCTATCTGCGGAAAAGCTCCGCTTTTCCGGCAGCCAAGAAACTTATTCGCGGCTGTGCCGCCGCTTCCATCCAGGGCGGCACCAGCGGCGGCGGAGCCGCAGGGCCTTTTGCCAGGCTTGAGGAAGTCACGAGCCGGATGAATACAGTGCTCCAGAGGAGCAAAATGTTTATAGAAACGAATAAGAAAATAAGAACCGAGCCCTGTAAGGGCGGCATTAGACCCGAACGGATCAACAACATGCCGCTCCTACGGAGCTTCCGCAATTTTTCGAATCACTTCTATAAACATACCGCTCCGATGGAGCTAAAACCGAAAACTCTGCTTTTCCAACAACCTCCAAATAGACGGACAAAGCCCGAACGAGCAACTCTCTCCCTTTGGGAGAGCCGGAGAGGGTTTCTTGGATTTATTCCTTAGAGCTTTAGCGAAGGGAAAGGACGATTGATAGGAAAAATGAACGAGTGGAATCAAGTAAGATTCGGCGATTTGTTGTCGGAGCCTGTTCGCAATGGCATTTACAAATCTAAAGAATTTCATGGTAAAGGCTCTCACGTTGTAAATATGGGCGAGTTGTTCGCCCATCCGCGCCTCAAGACAGTTGAAATGAATCGGGTCATGCTTACGGATCGGGAAAAGGAAAAATCTCTATTAAGGAACAATGATCTTATTTTTGCCCGACGATCGCTCACAGCGGAAGGTGCAGGTAAATGCTCCTTAGTTTACGATCTGACGGAAGAGACGACTTTTGAATCTTCTATTATCCGGGCAAGGCCCGATCAATCGCTCGCTAACTCTGAGTTTCTTTTCTATTACTTTAATTCGCTTCAGGGTAAGCATTTGCTCGGAACAATCCTGCGGCAAGTTGCAGTTTCGGGTATTACAGGAAGTGATTTAACGGAGTTGATTCTTCGAATTCCACCGCTCGAAGAACAAAAAGCAATCGCAAAGATACTTTCGGCGTTTGATGACAAGATCGAATTGAACCGGCGGATGAATGCGACTTTGGAGGCGATGGCGCGGGCTTTGTTTAAGGCTTGGTTTGTGGACTTTGAACCCGTCCACGCCAACCACGAAAACCGCCCCTCAACCTCCGCCTCCCCCGAAATCGCCAAACTCTTCCCCTCCACCCTAGAAAACAACATCCCCAAAGGCTGGCGCTTTAAGCCTCTTGGCGAGATTGCAGATGTAAATTGGGGAGACACTTCGGTAACGAAGAAATCTTATGTCCTTGAAGGATTTTCTGCTTACAGCGCGAGCGGGAGCGACGGCTTTCTCCCTTATTTTGATTTTGAAAGGCCCGGAATTGTTGTTAGCGCAATCGGAGCTAACTCTGGGTTGACGTGGCTTGCCCGTGGCAAGTGGTCGGCAATTAAGAACACGATCACCATCTTTTCTGCCAACGAGAGAGTCTCGACCGAATATCTTTATCTGGCGACTATTGGAAAGGAAAACTGGACTTTAAGAGGATCTGCGCAGCCGTTCTTGTCGCAAACCGACACGAGAGCAAAGAAAATTCTTTTTCCCGCGAACAGTATTTCCAAGAGTCTGTGTCAAAAGTTGTGGAAATAGGGTTTAGCATCCTTGTTTGCCGGTGTTTGTAGATCCGTTTTTAAAGGGGGTTATTCGGTAGTTTGACCTCCTTAAGTTTCTCCGGGAAGCGTAGTCGC
>JADLDC010000435.1 GCA_020846885.1 Acidobacteriota bacterium
GCACCGGTTACGATCACGGCCAGAATTCTTAACAGAAGTCGTCGCATTTGGATCAAGTCCCGGCTAAAGCCGGGGCTCCGACCTAATTTCGTATCGCAGCGATCTTGGATCTAAATTCTTCAAATTCCGCATATGGGAACGGCTGCCGCCAGTTGAATTCAAATTCGTCGGTGTCGCGGTCGGCGTAGAGTTGGTCGAATGTTTCCGCGAATGATGCGATCACATCGGCCGCCTTGCCGGAATGTTCGAACACCAGTTCGCGTTCCGCGTTGTCGCGGTCTTCGGTCGGGAATTGATAGATCTTCAGAAATACATCATCGCCGGCACGAACAAATTCGAAGTCGAATTCTTCCGGGTCGCGATTCCATTTAAGAGTGTATGACGCCTCTCCGTTCGGCCCGGCAAGTTCGGTCAGGATCTTCAACAGATCGGGCAACGCCTGTTCGTGCGGAGCATGTGCCGTCGTTGTATGAAATTCGCCCACGCCGTCCTCAAAACCGATCGACATCCAACCGCACTGCGGCGAGTTAAAACTGACCTCAAGTTTGCTGCTCATAATGAATTGTTAATTGTAAATTGTTTCATTGTAAATTGGTATGGTTGCCGTTCGAACGCGGATAAAGCTGATCTGGCGGATCGAAACGGATCTGAATTTTCGAATCCGCGGGAATCCGCGTGATCCGCGCGATTCGCGTTCAAATCAGTCTCGTATGACGCATTGTTTGAGACGAGCTGGAGAAGCCTCGTCGGGACGCGAGCTTATTCTACCAATTAACAATCGGCAATTATCAATTTACAATTGTTCTGGCATGAAGCAATATCACGATCTGTTACGGCATATTTTGGAAACCGGAACGCGGCATGAGGATAGGACCGGTGTTGGGACGATATCGGCGTTTGGATATCAAACGCGGTTTGATCTGCGGAAAGGTTTTCCGATCGTGACGACAAAGCGTATTCCGTTTCGATGGGTTGCTGAGGAATTGTTCTGGTTCTTGAGCGGTTCGACAGACGAGGCCGATCTGCGGGCACGCGGCGTCGATATTTGGCAGGAATGGGCGACAGAGGAACAGACAGCGCGGTTTGGCCGTAACATGGGCGATCTTGGGCCGGTTTATGGATATTTATGGCGGTCGTTCGGCGGCGATTATCCGCGGATGAACGGTGTTGACCAGATCGCGAGGCTGATCGGTGAAATTGAGACGAATCCAAATTCACGCCGTTTGATCGTGACCGGCTGGAACCCGGAAACCTGCGACGATGTAGCCTTGCCGCCGTGCCATACTCTTTTCCAATTCAAGATCGAAGGCGGCAAAACGCTCCATTGCCAGCTTTACCAGCGTTCGGCGGATGCGTTCTTAGGCGTGCCGTTCAATATCAGCAGCTACGCTTTGCTGACGCATTTGATAGCCCACGTCTGCGATCTTGAGGTCGGCGATTTTATACACACTTTCGGCGACCTGCATATATATTCAAACCACATCGATCAGGTGAACGAACTTCTCTCGCGCGAACCCTTCGAATTGCCAAGTCTGGAGTTTATCGGTGCCGACAGATTGAAAGGCCTCGACGGGCTTTTGAATTTCAAATTTGAGAATTTGAAATTGGAGAACTACCGGTCGTGGGACAAGATCGCTGCGCCGGTAGCGGTGTAAAAAGCCGGTCGATCGGGTTGTGCCCTTACTTCGTAGTGGGCTTCCGCAAGGAATGTGCCCTTACTTCGTGCGGGCTTCTGCAACGAAAGTGCCCTTACTTCGTGCGGGCTTCCGCAAGAAATGTGCCCTTACTTCGTGCGGGCCTCTGCAATGAGCTGTCTTATTTCTTTACGATCGAATATTGTATTCGCCGGTTCAGGAACTTACCCTGTTCGGTGTTGTTGTCGAATTTCGGCTTGTCGGCCCCGTAGCCGCGGGTTTGCAGGCCGGCGGCATTTACGCCGTAGCGGACAAGCTGGTTCTTTACGGCATCTGCCCGTCGTTGTGACAGCGGATTGTTTATCGCCGGCGTACCGTCACTGTCGGTATGCCCGCCGACCTCGAGCACAAGGTTTGGATCGCGCTGCTGAAATTCCTTTATTCGCGCGGCCCCTTTTTGGAGGGCAGCAAGACGCTCCGGCGGGATGTCAGCCTTGTTGACATCAAAATTGATGATCAGAATATTCAGCGCGTTTATCAGGTCTTCGGCCGTGAACGGATCGGGCAGTTTGTCGAGCGCCATATTGTAACAGCGTTCGGCCTTGTCAAACTCGCCGGGGCTGAACACGCCGCAGTCCTCGCCGGGTTTAACGTCGATGGCGGTGCAGCGGGCCGTCAGCGGTTCGGGCGTTTCGCCTGCCTTTCCGTCAACTTCCATCGGCTTGCATTCGAAGTTTGGATGGACAATAGTGACCGTCCGGCGGCCGGGCTTTAAGCTCGTCAGCTTGTACGTTCCGTCCTCGCTGGTTACGCCCCATTGATTGTTGTCAACAAATATACGGCTGCCCGGCGGTGCAAGGCGTACGGTTGCGGTAAAGGACGGGTCGCGGATCACAAAGAACCAAACAAGCCCGAGCACAACAAGCGCGAACATGAACATTCCGAACAAACCCAGCACGGCCCACACCCAGCCGGGAACGCCGCCTTTTGCCGCTTGCTCCTGTTTTTCCTGTTCTGCCTTTTCTGTCGGTGTCGGCGGAAGGTTCTGGTATTTTGCTCGTTCCGCTTCGGGGAGCTGAAAGTACGGTGTTGTCTTCTGGTAACCGCCGCCTCCGCCAAACTCTTCGGCCGTTGAGCCGATATCGGCCGGATTTACATTGACATTCGCGGCCGTCATCCCCCAATCGGGCGTTTGCGGGACAGCGCCTTTTGCACCGGGATAGACCGTCTTGCCAAAATCCTGGTTGCTCGTGTCGATCGGCCTGATGTTGGTTACGGTCTTGCCCCATTCATCGGACGCAGGCTGTTTCGGCAGGTTATAATTGGTCTTGTTCCAATCATTCTGCACGTCGTCCGCGCCGCCGCCAAAATTTACGTTCGGCGTGGTCTTTGAAAAATCGTCTGGCGGCGGTACCGGGAAATCCTTATCTTCGTTCACAACAGCCTCTCACAGGTCAGGACGCTTTCAACACGTCGGACTTGCGATTCTATCACACTTTAAAATGCAGACCATAGGATGTTCATGGTAAAAGCGGCAACCGCTTATATGGTGCGGGCCTTTTCGGCTGCTTATTTGATGTTCGGCGGCTGGGCCTTTTTGGTGCGGACCGCTATTCCTTCGTCAGCGACAACGAAAACGCGGCGGGCGTCATACGAAGATGTGTTGAGCGGGAAGTACGAAAGCAGATACCGGTTCCGGCGTAGTTCGTCACATATCGATTTTGCCGCGGCACGGGCATCGTCGAGCGGGAAGATGGCACCGCCCGTTCCTTCGGTCAGGCCCTTGAGGGCAGCATCCGCCTTCGGCCCGTCACGCCTGTAGGCCCCGCGCGTCCTGTCAGGCAGCTGAAGCGCATATACCGTTACGTTCAGATTTTGCAGCTCCGCAAGTACCTTGTCGAACGGTTTCGAGCTTCCGCGATCGAGGCCGTCTCCGATCACAACAACAGCTGTTTTTCGCGTTCCCGGCATCAGCGGCACCAATATCTCGTTGACGGTCGAACTAAGCGCATCAAAAAGGTATGGATTCCCTTTTTTCCGAAATGTCGCAAGCGATGCCTCGATCTTCTTGGCGTCGTCGGTCCATTCCTGGATTATCTCTGCCTTTTCGTCATATGCGACAATAAAGAGCTCGTCGCCGTCGAATATCTCATAAGCGAACTCCATGGTCGCTTTTTTTAGTTTTTCGACATCTGCTCCCAGCGTTTGCGAATTGTCCACAAGCAGAACGATCCGTGACGGCGAAGGGTCGTAGCTGAAGCCTTTTATTTTTTGCTCGACGCCGTTTTCGTATAGATCCAGGTCCTCAAGCTTTATCGGATCGGCCTTTTTGTCGGTCCGCCATGCCGTGACGCTCAGTATAGTACCGTCGCCGTCTGTGGTCCGATTGTTATGGCCCGACTGGGCAAGTGCCCCGGCCGAATAGAGCAGGCAGATGAGTGTGCCGAGAATTGTCGAGGCAAATTTGTTCATCTAATCCGTAGATGTTGAGGACCCGGCCTTTTTAGGCGCTGTGTCTTTTGCGTTGGATGCAGTATCCGGGCCAGCGGTTGATTCTTTGGCCGAAGATTTTTCCGCGCCTCCACCGTCCGGCTTAGCTTCCGCAGCCTTTCCGCCCTTGCCGGCATAGTCGGTGACGTACCATCCGCCTCCTTTGAATTGAAATCCGGAGAGCGAGATCATTTTTTCAAGCTCGCCGCCGCATTTTTCACAGATCTTTAATGGTTCATCGGAAACGGATTGGCGCTTTTCGACGTGCGCTCCGCATTTCTGACACTGATATTCGTAAATAGGCATCTTCTAATAATCTAAACAAGATCTTCGCCGGCTTCTGTCCGCCGGTGAACTTTCATAGGCAAGCGGTCCGCACAATGGCCTGATCACGCCCAAGCCGCAAACGCGGGCTTTATATCTCTACCAATTCACCGGCGTTGATACGGCGGCCTCAACATGATGTTCAACGAGGAACCGCTCGGCGTCGATCGCGGCCATGCAGCCGGTACCGGCGGCGGTGACGGCCTGCCTGTAATATGAATCCTGCGCATCGCCGCATGCGAATACGCCGGGAATGTTCGTCTGCATTGTCCGGCCGGCGGTTATCAGATAGCCGACCGCGTCCATATCGAGTTTTCCTTTGAAAAGCTCGGTATTCGGCTTATGCCCGATAGCGATGAAAACCCCTTTTGTCTCCAACTCCGATTCTTCATTGGTGACCGTATTTCGCAAGCCGACCTTTTGTACACCCGTTTCCTTGTCGCCAAAGATCTCGGTCAATTCGGTGTGCCACAGCACTTTGATCTTTTCGTGGCTCAGGACGCGTTCCTGCATTATCATCGACGCGCGAAATTCGTCGCGCCGGTGAACTATCGTAACGTTCGACGCAAACTTGGTCAGGAACAATGCTTCTTCCATTGCCGTGTCGCCGCCGCCGACAACAACGATCGGGACATCGCGGAAAAAGAATCCGTCGCAGGTGGCGCACGCCGAAACGCCATTGCCGCCAAACCCTTGCGGCACCGGAGCTTCGCCCGGCACGCCGAGCCATTTTGCCGAAGCACCGGTCGCTACTATCAACGCGTCGGCCTTGATGACAGTTGTCACGTCTCGGCTGTCAGCACTTTCTTTTCCGTACAATGTGAACGGCCGGCTTGAAAGATCGACCTCATCGATCCATACATTCAGAAACTCAGTGCCGAACCGAAGGGCCTGCTCTCGGAACTCGTCCATCAGGATCGGGCCCATGATGCCGCCCTTGAAACCTGGATAATTTTCCACGTCCGTAGTGATAGTAAGCTGGCCGCCCGGCTGCGGGCCGTCGATGACCAACGGTTCCAATTGCGCCCGCGAAGCGTATATCGCCGCCGTCAATCCGGCCGGGCCGGAGCCGAGGATCACAACTTTTCGCTTCATCGTGTTTTCTGCCATATTGTAAAACATTGTTTGCGGTTTTCCGCGAAATTTGAGATAAATGCTTTACTTATAGTATAACTATCGGGCGCTTACTTAGTCGAGGCACAAGGCGGGCAATGGCACGTACAGGCTTCGCGAAATTTTCCATCAACCGGACGAGACTGGATAGTTTGTTGTAAACTATTCGTGTTAAACTGTTTCGGTTTACCAGTAGAACAGCGTACAGCCCCCGAATGTTAAGTTCTATGCAGCCCCAGTTTGAGGAAAAACGCTTTGCGCTAAGGATGGCCCTGCGGCTCCCGATAGTTGTATCGGGAAGGACCGATGACGGGGCCGCCTGGAGCGAACCCACCGAAACGGACGATATCTCGACGCTCGGAGCCTTGTTTCAGCTTAATCAAAAGATCGCTTCGGGTGACACGCTTTATGTGCGGTCGCACAGGCCCGACGGTGTTCCCGTCGAGGTCAAGGCCCAGGTCGTGCGCCTTTCGCAGGGAAGCCACGGAACTTCGCGCGTAGGCGTTTCGATAATCGAACAAAAAGAGGCATGGCTCCGGCTTTTCGTTGCCTGGATAGCGGACGATAACCTCGCCGAAGGGATGGAAGAGTGATCGGTCCAACAGGCTATTAGTCTTTTGACGCCCCAGGCAGATCAACATCTGGGCGCGACGAAATATTAGCGACAGGCTGACGGCCTGTCGTACTTGTTCATGCCATACGAAACAATAACTTTAGAGAAAGAAGGCAAAGTTGCCGTTATCACGATCAACCGGCCGGACAAGCTTAATGCGCTGAGCAGCACGGTGCATGTCGAAGGCGTGGCGGCGCTTGATGAACTTCGCAGGGACGACGGCGTGCGCGTTGTCGTTATTACAGGCTCAGGCGAAAAAGCATTCATCGCCGGCGCCGACATTAGCGAATTTGAAGGGAAAACACCGGTCACGCAACGGGCGGTATTTCAGGAGCGGACGCTGTTCAACACTATCGACACGTTTCCAAAACCGGTGATCGCGATGGTGAATGGTTTTTGTCTCGGCGGCGGGAACGAACTGGCGCTTGCATGCGATCTGCGAATTTGCAGCGAGAACGCGAAATTCTCACAGCCGGAAATAAACCTCGGCATCATTCCCGGCGGCGGCGGTTCGCAGCGGCTGACAAGGCTTGTAGGTGAAGGCCGTTCGATGGAGATGATCTTGACAGGCGATATGATCGATGCCGACACCGCCTATCGCTTCGGCCTGGTCAATCACGTCTATCCGGCGGCGGAGCTTCGTGCAAAAACAATGGAGCTTGCATCGAAGATCGCTGAGAAAGCGCCGATAGCTCTTCAACTCGCGAAAGAAGCCGTCAAATTTGCATCGCGTTCAAATTTGGACGAAGGGCTTCGCCGCGAGGTCGATCTTTTCGCTATCTGCTTTTCCACCGAAGATAAGCGCGAAGGCGTTTCTGCGTTCCTCGAAAAGCGAAAGCCCGAGTTTAAGGGCATCTAAGCTACGGCGATACCAGTGAGGTTCGCTGATGTTCGCGGCACTTCGCAATAGTTAAGGGGAAGACAGGACCACGAAAAGCACGAAACTGGACGCCAAATCTCAAGAAACAGCAGATCATCTGCTTAAACGGATCGTCTGGCCGGGCCATTGTAAAAGTGTGCTTTGAGATGAGAACGGCTTGACGCTAGTTCTGATTTTCGTTAGAGTTTCTCTTTGCCGCACGGGTGCGGTATTGCCTTCCTTAAATGGGGATGTAGCTCAGCTGGGAGAGCGCTGCAATGGCATTGCAGAGGTCAGGGGTTCGATCCCCCTCA
>JADLDC010000436.1 GCA_020846885.1 Acidobacteriota bacterium
CCGTGTAGGGCGTTCGGTTGAGCAGTATCGGATATTTTTGCGACTTATCTTTCGGTTCGTAAATTACCGTGAAGAGTTTCACGCCGTCACGCACCGGGATCATCACTTCGCGCTTTGTGTAGTTGGCACGAAGGTATTGGCCGACCTCTGCCTGCGTCGATGCCGGCAGCTGGGCGAAAAGGGGAAGGGCCGAAACCAAAGACAGAACAAGGACAACGAGAAGGGACCTGATTCGCATAATTCCTCCGAAATTAAAGGTGTGATGATAAGAATGATTTTCGCGTACTTGGGAGAAAAAGTGAAGCCCAGAAGCAAGGCCCCTGGGTTTGCTCATTGTATGTGCGGATCAAGCGGAGATCTTGCTTAATGATCCTTCTTATTTATTTTATTCTGTTTAGTCTGCGTCCGGCTTCGCCGCCACGAAATGCACGGATCTAGACCGCAAATATCGAGAACGCAATATAATGTGCGAAAGCATTCTACCGCCGCATTTCGTCTATCATGGCGGCGATGGTGTTCCTAAGGTACTCGGTAACAGCTTCGTGTTTGTCATTCTCAGATCGCAAGATGCTCTTATCTTTGCCAGCAGTTCCCGCATCGCGGGCGCTGTGCCCGTTCGTTTCGCCGGGCGATGTAGGAAGTTTTTCAAGAACGTCGCGCGGATAAAATGGTTCACCAAACCGGACCTTGACCTTTGCGAGCCGTATCCTGTTCGAACGCCGCGGCCAGACCTTGTATAGTCCGTCCAATGCAACGGGAAGGATCGGCAGATCAAGTTCGGTCGCGAGAATTGCGGCGCCATTCTTAAAGCTGTGCAGGCGCCCGTCGTAGGACCGCTCGCCTTCCGGGTATATGTTCAGCACCTTGCCGCGATCAAGGCCCACGGCTCCGGCTTTCATCGCCTTCATCAGCTGCGTATCCGGGTCCACCGGAACTACGTGCAGGAGCGAGCCCAAAAATCTCATAAACCGCGTTGAGAAAAAATGGCTCGCCCCGACGTGAAATGTGTTTCGGAAAAGATCCATCGGGTAGAGCGAACAGACCACGAAAGGATCGAGAAAACTTTGGTGATTTGGACAGACGATAAAGGGCCGCTTCATGCCGCGGAGGTGCTCGATCCCGCGAACGTCAAGCCGGAGCAATACACGACAGAGCAGATTGAAGCCCTTATACGCCGAGAATACAAATGCGAGAAACGCCGGCCGGTTCTTCAGTGCCCGCCGCAGTTCCGGAATTTCGTCGTCAGTGTTGCTTAGGATCGACTTCCAGGTTTTTTCCCCACCTGACCCGTATACGCCGCCGCGTTCAGGCGGCATGCTCGATTTTCTGATTCCCTGCGGAGCGGCCTCCGCCGATCGCAGCGAAGCATCCGCAAGGTTGATAAGTTCGCGGACGGTCAATGCACGTGCGGCGTCCTCGGCTGAAAAATCAAGGTTGAATTTCATCTCAACGGCCGCGAAAGCTTCAGCACGTTCAAGTGAATCAAGCCCAAGATCGATCTCGAGGTTCATCTCCGGATGAATTTCGGCGACGTCCGCGGCATGCTGCCGTATGATCGACGTGACCACAGAGCCAACCTCGGACGCTAGTAACGCGCGGTCACCGCCCGTCAGTTCCCAAGTGCGGCGAGGAAGATCGGACCCGCCGATCTCGCCGGCCTCGATGGCACGTTTCAACTCAAACCGTTTTATCTTTCGTGTTGCGGTGCGCGGAAGCGGATCGATGCGGATAATATAATCACGCACACGCTGATACTCCGGCAGTTCACGGCCAAGGTCGTCCATCGTGTAGCGCACGGCTTCTTTGGCATTGGAGATATTCGCCTGCCGCAGATATTCAAGATCAGGTACGACCACGGCCGCAAGTTTCTCGGCGCCTTCACGCTGTTCGGGATCTTTGATGCCGACGACGGCAAGTTCTTCGATGATCGGTGTTTTAAGATAGTGGGCCTCGAGGTCCTCGGGATGAACATTCTTGCCGGATGGGAGGACGATGACATCTTTTGCCCGGCCGACTATGTAAAGATTTGCGTCACGATCGATGCGTCCGAGATCGCCGGAGCGAAACCACCCGTCGGCGGTGAATGCTTCGGCTGTCGCGGATGGATTCTTGTAATAGCCGCTGAAGACCACATTGCCGCGGATGAGTACCTCGCCGACCCCGTCTTTATCGGGCGAGTCGATCTTTATTTCGGTCCCGCGCATTGCTCTGCCAACGGAACCGACGCGGTTGTCTTCTTCGAACGTGGCCGTTGCGGCACCGCTGGTCTCGGTCAGGCCGTAGCCTTGGACAATAGTGAATCCGAGCCGGTGAAGATCGACCGCGACCGCCGCGTCAAACCGCGAACCGGCGGAGACGGCAACGCGAAGAGCACCGCCGAAAGACTCATGCACCTCTTTGAAGAACAGCTTGCCCATGTTCCGGCCAACTGCGCCGCGAAGCGATCCGTTAATGACGAGCAGTGCCCGAAACAAAGCTCGAACAACAGCCGGCTTGGCGGCAGCCGCATCGAAGATCTTCTTGTGGAACATGTACCACAAGCGCGGAACGGTCGTCAGGATCGTCGGCTTGAACTCTTTCATCGCGGTTCCGAGTTCCGCCGGAGAAAGTTCTTTTAGATATCCGACCTCACACCCGACAGTGGTTGCGACCCATAGATTTACGATCTGCAGATACGCGTGAAATAGAGGCAGCAGGCTCAGGATGCGCTCCATCGGTTCGAAGCGGAGGACCTCGTCGATGCCGGTCAACTCCGCAATTATATTTCCGTGCGTGAGCGGCACGCCTTTTGGCGTTCCGGTTGTCCCGCTCGTATAGATCAGCAAAGCTATGTCGTCCGGTGCCATCGTCGGCCGAGCGGCGGCATATTCGGCAGGGAAAACGGATGCGGCCCAGTCATTAAGATCTGCACGGTTCTCGCGGCCGGGTATTTCTTTGCGGCCGCCGCCGTCCCCAGGTTTTGATCGTGTTGACCAGACGACGACCGGCACCGCGCGATCAAGTCGTTTTCCGATCTCGCCTGCGAATTTTGCTTCCAGGTCGGCGGAAATGAAGGCGAGCTTTGCTTCCGAATTTTCAAGAAAGTTGGCCAGCGTTTCGACCTCGCCGTGCGGATCGACCGGCACACAGACGGCGCCGTGATAGAGAATCGCCAGATAGGCAAGCGCCCAGCACGGATGATTTTCTCCGATCAACGCAACACGGTCGCCTTTCTCAACGCCTGATTCGCCCAGCCGCCAGGCGATCGCACGTATGAACTGAAGACTTTCACCAAACGTGTATATCTGCGAATCATCGCCGACCACACGCATCGCGATGCGGCCTGTGTTCGATTCAAACGTATCGATCAGCCGTGTTATGTAGGAATCTGCCATAAGCGGCCACGCCGTGCCAGAGCTATAGCGAGATCTTCCAATTCGTTCCGAGAACATTGATCGAATTCGGACGCGAAAAGTTATCGCCCTGGTATAGATAATAGAAACTGATCGCCAGCTTTTTGTTCACCTTCTTTTCCAACCCGAACGAGATGCGGTTGCGCGAAAATCGGCCCGAGACCGAATCGTAGAATGCCTCGTCTGTGACATAGACCGAAGAATCCTTGATAAAAGCATCCGGGAGTTTCCGTTTTATTGTTATCAATGGCCGGTAACGCCACGAATTTCGCCCGGGCTTGCTTCGATGTTCGAATCGGCTTCGGTGTGAAATTGCAACCGCCTCGATCGGAAATCGATAGTTTATCTTAACGCCAGCCCGATACTCATACCTAAATCGTCCGGCGGAATTCCGCACGGATACCGCCATAACAAACGGCGCCACAGAGATAGCCTTTGAGGCTTTATACGTTATGCCGGTGCTGAAGCGGGCACTATCGGCCTGCGAGATATTCTTGCCGAGCCAAAGCGTTCCGATCGCATTGAACGCGAATTTATCGTTCAGCGGGACTGACAGATCGATGTCATTCCATGATTGCAGGTCCGTGTCGTCATGGTCCTGGGCGATAGCCGCGGCCGACAAAACAGCGAGCAGCAGAGGCAGCAGCGCCGCCACATTCAACCAGCTTCTCTTGGCGGCGGAAAGGTAAGGTGCCATTCGTGCGATGAGCAATTTTCTATCTTCAGGCGAAATTTCTACAGTTGGGAAGTGTCAGTGAAGTGTAACCAAAACTTTTCGCCAATGCCAGCGTCACGCTTGATCCCGCGGTACGCGTACCCTTAAGGCGGCGGGAACGATCTCATAAACCGCGGGGAGGCGGCCGGGCAATTCGCCGTCGGTTTCAATGTGGATGTCATCGCCCAAACTGGCCGGCGCGATCTCGATCCGGCGTGCCAGCGTGCTCTTTACCTCGGCCAGGTCCAGGTGCGAACCGTTGTAAAGCGTGTAGGCATTAAGCAATACCTTGGCTGTACGAATGTCGCCGATGTTCACGATATCAAGTTTCCCATCGTCCAGCTTCGCGTTCGGAGCTATCATCATGCCGCCGCCGAAATACCTGGCGTTTGCGACGCAAAAGTTCACTGTTTGGAGTAGCTTTTCCTCGCCGCTGTCAATTCGCACTTTGACCGTGACCGCATCAAGCCCGACAACTTCTGAAAGCGTAGATAGCGCAAAATTTGCCCGGCCGCGAACACCGCCGAGCGGCAGCCAATCGAGCGCTTTGTTAGATTTGACTCGCTCAATGATCGAAGCCGCGAGGCCAAAGGATGAGACATTTAGAAAAAACCGCGTGATCGTTTCGCCCGCATGGCCCTGAAAAGTAACGCGGCCGGCGTCGATTCTTTTTGTCGCGCCGTCACGCAATGCCCGAGCGGCATCCCGCGGCGACTGCGGCATTCCAAGGCTTCGGCGAAAGTCGCCGCCCGTTCCTGACGGCAGAACACCAAGCTCGATATCTTTTCCGCTCTGAAGAATGCCATTGGCAACTTCATTGATCGTCCCGTCGCCGCCGCAGGCAATGATAAACTCGCGCCCCGCATCGGCCGCATTTCGCGCCAGGTTAACTCCGTCGCCCGCGGCTTTCGTGAACGCGACATTATACGCCCCAAAATGCGCTCGAAGATCGCTGGCCGTTCCTGACCAGCTTTCTCTGGTCGAACCGCCCGCCGATCTTGGATTAACGATAATGAGGGGAAGCATCTGTTGAGGAAATTATGAAAGCGCGGCTTGGGCGTGTCAATGCG
>JADLDC010000437.1 GCA_020846885.1 Acidobacteriota bacterium
TCGCGCATTCGCTGCCGCGATATAATGGCCAAAAGCGTTACGACCGCGACCCGTGCGAACACGCTTCGGGACGCGGCGTTGATGATGCGTGACGGCGACATGGGCTCGGTGCCGGTGGTCGAGGACGAAAAGCTTGTCGGGATCGTCACTGACCGCGACATTGTTGTGCGTTCGATAGCCGACGGCAAGGATGCCGGAACCAGCGTGGCCGAGGCAATGACGACCGATATTTTCTCCGTCAAACCGGACGATTTCGCCTTTGAGGCGATCCGCCTGATGGGTGATAAACAGGTCCGTCGCGTGCCCGTTGTAGATGATGACGGCAGGCTCGCGGGCATTATCGCAATGGCCGACATTGCGTTGGAGATGGAAGATCAGCAGGAGATCGCCGAAGCGCTGGAAGAGATATCGAGCGGCTCCGGGTTCTGGAACAAGAAGTAAAATTAGCGCATAGCTATTAGCTTTCGGCTACTAGCTGTTTTTCACCAGCAATGGCCAGATCGACAAATCGTTATTTTCAGTTCGTTGGTTCTTCAAAGAACGTTCAATCCGGCCAGCTTTGGTATCCTGCGGCTGATGTGTACAAAACGCCGGAAGGATGGATGGTCAAGGTCGAGCTGGCGGGAGTTTCTGCTGAGGACGTGCATATCGATGTGCAGGGAAACGTTCTTTACATTGCCGGTTCGCGGCGGGACAGGTCCTGCGGATACGGCGGATCATATCATCAGATGGAGATAACTTACAGCAGTTTTGAAAAGACCTTGAAGTTCCCGGCGTCGATCGAAGGCGTGAAGTTAGAGCATGTTTTTGACAACGGACTGCTCATCATCACATTGCGAACGGCGGAGAAAGGAGGTGCGGGCGCGCGGTAAATTGCCCACAACACGATCAAAGGTGTGATTATGGCTGAAGAAAACAAGCAGGGACAACAGGAAAAAGAACCAAAGCCGGAAGTTTTTGAGATAGCGGTCCTGCCGCTGCAGAACACGACGCTTTTTCCGGAGACGGTCGTGCCGCTTGCGGTCGGCCGCGACCGGTCCATGAAGGCGGTCGAATCGGCCCTCTCCACGGAAGAGAAACTGCTTGCCTGTGTCACGACCAGGTCAGAGAATGTTACCGGTGACGATGCCAAATTTGACGATCTTTACCAGATCGGCACCATAGTGAATATCAAGCGCATGATGCGCAATGAAGGCATCATGCAGCTGATAGTCCAGGGACTTGACCGTTTTAAGGTCACCGAATGGCTCCAGAATGAACCGTTCCTTCGCGCCAGGTGCGAGATACTTCCTGATCTGACGGTCACCGATGAGGAAGAGGTCGAGGCCCTCAAGCGCAACATACAAACGATGATCCAGCAGGCACTTGCCCTGCTGCCGAATATCCCGCCTGAGATCCGGATGGCTGTGATGTCACAGCAGGACCCGGTCCAGCTTTCCTATTTCCTTGCCTCTGTTCTCGATCTTGGGTCCGAGACCGAGCAGAAGATGCTTGAGTCCGATACCGTTGATGATCTGCTGACACTTACGCACGCGGCGCTCGCCCGCGAGGTCGAGATAATGCAGATCCGGTCAAAGATCGCAAGCGAAGCGCAGACCGAGATGGACAAGTCGCAGCGCGATTACGTTCTTCGCCAGCAAATGAAGGCGATCCAGAAGGAACTCGGCGAGGACGAAACCGGCGAAAAGGCCGAGGCGGGGCAGATGCGTGAGCGGCTTGAGACCGCCGATCTTCCGGATGATGTCAGAAAAGAGGCCGAGCGTGAATTGAAGCGGATGGAACAGCTGCCGCAATCGGCGCCTGACTATCACGTAATTCGCACATATCTCGAATACATCCTCGAACTTCCATGGAAAAAGGCAAGCGAGGAAAAGCTCGACCTGAACGAGGCACGTAAGATACTCGATGAAGACCATTACGGGCTTGAGGATATTAAGGAACGCATTCTGGAATCGCTGGCTGTGGTAAAACTGCGGCCCGATTCAAAAAGCCCGATCCTTCTTTTTGTCGGCCCGCCGGGAGTTGGTAAAACATCGCTTGGGCGGTCGATCGCACGGGCACTTGGGCGTGAGTTTGACCGCATGAGCCTTGGCGGTATGCGGGATGAGGCTGAGTTGCGCGGGCACCGGCGAACATATATCGGCGCAATGCCGGGACGCATCATTCAATCGCTGCGGCGTGTTGGCGTGAATAATCCGGTATTGATGCTGGACGAGATCGACAAACTGGGAAGCGATTTTCGCGGCGACCCGGCGTCGGCCTTGCTTGAGATACTCGATCCGCAGCAGAACAACACCTTCCGCGACAACTATCTCGATCTGCCGTTCGATCTTTCGAATGTGTTCTTTATCGCAACCGCAAACCAACTGCAGCCGATACCGATGCCGCTGCGGGACCGGATGGAGATAATTCACCTTCCGGGGTACAGCGACCGCGAAAAACTGAATATCGCGAAGCAGTATCTGGTGCCGCGGCAGGTCAAGGAAAACGGCCTGACGCCGGAGCAGCTTGAATTCAAGGACGATGCCATCGGCCTGATGACCTCGCGCTATACACGCGAGGCGGGTGTTCGCCAGCTTGAACGCACCATCGGCAATGTCGCACGGAAAGTGGCCCTCAAGGTTGCGGAAGGCTCGACGGAGAAGGTAACGGTTTCAGCGGCTGAGCTGAATGCTTATCTCGGCCCGCCGCGGTTTCATCCTGAACAGGCCCGCGAGGAACTGCCGCCTGGTGTCGCGACAGGAATGGCATGGACAGAAATGGGCGGCGAGGTGCTGTTCATCGAGGCGATCGGGCTACCGGGCGGAAGCGGATTGACGCTCACCGGCCAACTGGGTGATGTGATGAAAGAATCGGCCCAGGCGGCCCGCAGTTATCTATGGTCGCATGCGGGAGAACTCGACATCGATGCCGACGCGATAAAGCAAAACGGTGTACATCTGCATGTGCCGGCCGGAGCCATTCCGAAGGACGGGCCGTCCGCCGGTGTGACGATGGCATCGGCCCTTGCATCGCTTTTCACCGGCCGCAAGGTCCGGTCGGACACGGCAATGACCGGCGAGATCACGCTTTCCGGGCTGGTCTTCCCGGTCGGCGGTGTCAAGGAGAAGGTCCTGGCCGCACACCGCGCCGGTATCCGCAGGATCGTACTGCCCGCTGACAACGAACATGATATAGACGAGATCCCGGAGGACCTTCGAAAAGAACTTGAGGTCGTTCCGGTAAAGCACATTAGCGAAGTGCTTGCATCCGCTTTAGAGCGATCGCCCTCTGGCGAAGGCATTCGGCCTTTTGTCATTCCCGCCGCCGATAATGGGCGGGAAGCGGACAGATTGATCGCAAAGGACACTGAGAACAATGGCTGAATTGGGCTCGCTGCGGGTTGTTCAGCGTCTGTTATTTACCACCCGCTTTGAGTTATCCGACGGCCGCTGATAAGGCCGGAGGGCCGCGGGCGGCCGCCTGCTTAAAAAAATCTTTGCAAAATGACGATTTTGTGCAATTTTCCAGTAGAAAATTGCATAGGTATAAGTGTATGCTCTTATATTAGACGTTTCGAAGAAAGGTCACTTCCTTCAGAATCTACCCTTGAGCGATGTTTTAGCCGGTTCGGAAAGCATCTCCGACAGCAGTGAGAGTGCAATTGAGGCCCACATTCAGATAACTATCCACA
>JADLDC010000438.1 GCA_020846885.1 Acidobacteriota bacterium
CCGCTGCAAGCCGCCGTTTATCATAACGTTCTGATGAAGAACGGTTACGCTTTGGCGGGCCGTCCTTGTTCCGCCGCCTGCTGCCGTATCGCGAACGTGCCATATGGTTGAATTTTATGAAGTTAGCAGGCCAATGTCCATGCGGATAGGGGGGCATAACGGTTGAGCGGGCCCACGCATATGAGGCTGTGTCAAAACTCGCTCCAACTGCGGCTTCGCCGCTCTATTAGCGGAAAAGCTCTGCTTTTCCGAAACCCGTTGAATTTCAATGCGGCTATGCCGCCGATACCGCAAACCATTGATTCCATTGGCGTTATAGAGCAATCACAGGCGGCAAAGCCGCAGGCTGACTGATAGGGCCGGAACGGAAAAGCAGAGCTTTTCCACAAATAGACGGGCATAGCCCGGTGAAGAATTCAGTTCTGACACAGGCTCATATGCAAGGTCGTAATAGGCGAGATGCACCTGCTTCCGAACGGTAAAATCGACACTACCAATTGCAGTGTCGAAGTGGTAAAATTTTCAATTGCCCCGCAACGCGGGGTGCGGTCTTTGCGTCTAAGACAAGAAGCGGTTTTCAACCTCTAAGACGTTTATTCGCAATATTTTCTTTGTTTTATGTTCGAGCAGGAATCATACGATAAGGCAACCGTTGAGACGGCAGCACAGCCGGACGGCGGGCTGTTCAGACATTACGAGATCAAGAACTGGGAATTCTCGCCGCTGATCTATAAGATCCTGGCGGCCTCGGCCGTTCTGCACATCGCTGTGTTTGTATTCATTGCCCAGACCAATGTTTTGGCAATGCGCGGCTGCGACAGCCCATGGGTCGGCCGGGTTTGTCAGGTAGTGGATATGACATATCTCGGTGCCCTTCTCTACGGGACTGACCGCGAGTACGCCGATGTGGCCTATGACAGAACGGAGCTCGGCCCTGAGGACGAAATAACATATATCGTTGTGTCCGACGACAAGCTGGAGTATCCCGAAGGATATTTTCACCTTGCAAATCCTGAACAATTCATCGAGAACGCAACGCCGGGCGATCTGGCATTGAATCCGTCGGGCATTCCGCCTTACACACCGCTTGGGAGCGGTGGAACCGACCTGTTGAAGGTTCAGCCAAATCTGCCTCCGCCGGCCCCGAACGCGTATCAGGACGATCCGTCCTCACTGCTCAAGGTCGAGGGAACGCCTTCCGCCGACGCCGGCCAGCCGCGAAGCCCGCGGAACCGAAAGAACCGGCATCCGCTGGCCATTGAAAAGAAGGGACCAGATCCGGCCGAGGTTGCCAATGCCGCCGACCCAAAGGCCCAATCGGCCAACCCTGTGCCGCCTGACGCTGAAGAGGCAAAGGCGGATGAGAACGGCATCTTCATCAACAAGCGGCCGTTAAAAGATCGGGCAAAGGAAACGCTTGCTCAGATTGATGCCCAGCAGCTAAAGCTTGACAAGCCTTTCAAGGTGGTAATAACCGGCACGCTTGGCTTGGCAAAAGATGGAAAAACGGTGATCTTGAAAGACCCAAAGCCGGTCCCGGTCGATCCGAATATCCCGAACGATCCGGCGATGGTGAAACTTGCACAGGACTGGATACTTGCGGTCGGCGACGCCGGATGGCTCGGCTATCTTGAAAAGCTCGACCCAAAGAAAAAGCCGAATTCAAAGAAGGTTACCATTACCGTTGAGCAGAACGACACGAACTTTACCGCCAGCATTCGGTCGGACCTGACATCGCCGAATGAAGCTAATACAATGGCAACGTCGCTGCGAAATTTGATAACTCTCGGAGCGATCGGAGCTAAGGACGACGAACTGGAATTCTTGAAAGCCGCCAGCACCTCAAGCGACGGCAATAGCCTTGTCCTGAATCTTAACTTTGAAAAACCGATCGTCCAGCAGATGATCCAACGTAAACTGGCCGAGTCAAAGGCGGCCCCGGCCGAACCAAGCAGCACTGCCGTAAATTCGGTTTCGAACAAAACAGCAAGCAAGTAAAGGATTGAGCAACCGCAGAAGCCAAAATTCGATAATTATCCTGACCACGCTTGGCGTGTATCTCGGGCTTGTGCTTGTTGGTGCGACGCCGGTGCTGGGGCATGCGGCGACAACGCGGCATTTTGAGATCTCGGATGAGATCGAGATAAAGGACGATCTTGACCGAAAACCCGATGACGAGCGGGACCCGCTGGACCTCTCTATCGGCAATTACTACGCCGATCTTGAATATTTTATCTCAAGCCTCAGCCGCCTCAATCGCGTCGGCAAATTTCACCTTACTGCCGATACGTTCGAGATAGCTCAATCGACGGTCCTTCCCTGCGTTCATGACAACAAGATCGGCAGTTATACCGCCGAGTCTTTCATTGTAACGAACGCAACGCTGAGGCCCACGCTGGAATGGGCTGAAAAGCAAATGACCGACGGCTACGGGCTGGCTGACTGCATCCCGAGCGAACGGTTTGCCGGCCAGGATGCCACGCATTCGAAGTTCGTATTAAAGCTGACGTCAAGCGGCCTCTCGCTTGAGGTCTCAAACATTAAGAGATCACCCGCGGATGCCAAGGCATTCCTCAAAGAACTCGACGCCGCATGGGAGTTGTTTCGCAAAGGCTCAACGGCCCCTGAGCAAAAGGCGATCTCCGACAGGACCAGGCTTTCCGCCGCTGGCTGCAATGTATTGGTTGTCACCCGCCTACCCCGTGCCGCTCTAGACACGCTGCTTGCGAAAGACGCAAAGTAGCGGCGAGCGGAAGCGATATTTTAAATTTTCCATTTCTTCGGCCCGCCATACCCAAGTTCAGAGTTCAATACTTCGCTAACAGTCCAACAAACTTTAGTTTGTTGGTGTTTGGCAATTGAAACAAATATCTCTGACGGCACAAGGCACAACAAACTAAAGTTTGTTGGACATTACACGATGCGGCAAACGAAAGTTTGCCGGACACCGAGAGGAACACAATGGCAAACAAATTTGCAGACCAGTTGGTCAAAAAGATATTCGGCTCATCGAGCGACGTCTTTCTTAAAAAAGTAAAAACGACCGTTCAACAGATAAATGATCTTGAACCGTCGCTCCAAACGATGTCGGATGATGAGCTTAAGGCCCAGACGGTTAAATTTAAGGAACGGATCGCGTCCACGCTTGACGGCATAACCGACAAGGATGAACGCCGCAAAAAGGAACAGGAGATCCTGCACGAGATTTTGGTCGAAGCCTTCGCCACCGTTCGCGAGGCTTCGAAACGCGTCACCGGAATGCGGCATTTCGATGTGCAGATGGTCGGCGGCATCGCCCTGCACCAGGGCCGCATCGCTGAGATGCGAACAGGTGAAGGTAAAACGCTGGTCGCGACGCTTCCCTCTTATCTCAACGCCCTGACCGGACGCGGCGTTCACGTTGTTACGGTCAATGACTATCTTGCGTCCCGCGATGCCGAGTGGATGGGCCGCATTCATCAATTCCTCGGCCTTTCGGTCGGTGTTATCCAGAACGATCAGGACGATGTCGAACGCAAGGATGCATACGCTTGCGACATTACTTATGGGACGAACAATGAATTCGGCTTTGACTATCTTCGCGACAATATGAAGTTCGATGTCGAATCGCTGGTCCAGCCCGACCATTATTTTGCGATCATCGACGAAGTTGACTCGATCCTTATCGACGAGGCCCGTACGCCGCTTATCATTTCGGGTGCGACCGACGATGCGACCGATAAATACTATGTCGCCAACGAGATAATCCCGCACCTTGAACTCGGCAGCAAGGATGAAGAGACCAAGGTCACGACCGGCGATTATCTGCTCGATGAAAAGAACCATTCGTCGGTGCTGACCGAACAGGGCGTCAGCAAGGCAGAGCGGCTTCTTGGCGTGTCGAACCTTTACGACCCGGCGAATATGGACATTCTCCATTGCGTCGAGCAGGCGTTGAAGGCCCATACTCTGTATAAGGCCGATCATCACTACGTCGTGCAGGAAGGCGAAGTGATCATCGTTGACGACTTTACCGGCCGGCTTATGCAGGGCCGCCGCTGGTCTGACGGGCTGCACCAGGCGGTCGAAGCCAAGGAAGGCGTCAAGATCGAACGCGAGAACCAGACGCTTGCGACCATAACCTTGCAGAACTATTTCCGCATGTATGAAAAGCTCGGCGGCATGACCGGTACAGCCGAGACCGAGGCCGAAGAATTCGGCACTGTTTACTCGCTGGACGTTGTGCAAATACCGACCAATATGCCGATGGTCCGCAAGGACACGCCGGATGTTATCTACCGCACGCTGCCCGAAAAGTGGGATGCGGTTGTCGAAGAGATAAAAGAGCTGCATGAGAAAGGGCAGCCGGTCCTTGTCGGTACGGTCTCGGTCGAAAACTCAGAGCTGATCGCTGACCGGCTCAAGCAGCTTGGTGTAAAACACAACGTGCTCAACGCCAAGTACCACGAACGCGAGGCCGAGATCATCGCCCAGGCGGGCCGTAAAGGAGCGGTCACGATCGCGACGAACATGGCCGGCCGCGGTACCGACATTTTGCTCGGCGGCAACCCGGATTCCCTTGCCCGCGAATATCTAAAGCGGCAGGAGATAAACCCCGACGAAGCCACGCCCGAACAGTTTGAAGAAGAGCTGAAGAAAGCAAAGGCCGTCGTTCAGGCCGAGGCGAAAGAGGTGATCGCCGCCGGCGGACTGCACATTCTCGGCACCGAGCGGCATGAATCACGCCGCA
>JADLDC010000439.1 GCA_020846885.1 Acidobacteriota bacterium
AGTCGCTCGACGTCAAGAAAGGCGATCGGGTTCTTTTCGGCAAATACAGCGGCAGCGAGATCAAGCTTGATGGCGAAGAGTATTTGATCATGCGCGAAGACGAGATCCTCGGCATCATCTCGCGTGCGGGCGAAGCAGCGAAATAATTTCGATTTTCGAATGTCGATTTGCGAATGAAAGGCACGGTGCCCTTCTTCAAGTCGCAAATCGCAAATCGCAAATCTTCAACAACAGATTTAGGAGAATATTAAAACCATGGCAAAACAAGTAATTCACGGTGAAGAATCACGATCGGCGATCCTGCGCGGTGTAAACCAGCTCGCGGATGCGGTAAAAGTAACGCTCGGCCCGAAAGGCCGCAATGTCGTTATCGACAAGAAATTCGGTTCGCCGACGATCACGAAAGACGGCGTGACCGTTGCGAAGGAAATTGAGTTAAAGGACACCCTTGAGAACATGGGTGCCCAGATGGTCCGCGAAGTCGCCAGCAAAACGAGCGACGTGGCCGGCGACGGCACCACGACCGCGACTGTCCTTGCTCAGGCGATCTTTAAGGAAGGCGTTCGCACGGTTGCCGCCGGTGCAAACCCGATGGCGCTCAAGCGCGGCATTGAAAAGGCCGTTGCTGAGGTAGTCGGCGAGATCCACAAGATCGCAAAGCCGGTCAAGGGTGACGACATCGCAAACGTCGGCACAGTTTCGGCAAACGGCGACACGACGATCGGCAAGATCATTGCGGAAGCAATGGACAAGGTCGGCAAAGACGGCGTGATCACGGTCGAAGAGGCCAAGACGATGGACACCAGCCTTGAAGTCGTTGAAGGCATGCAGTTCGACCGCGGCTATCTCTCGCCCTACTTCGTCACCGATCCGGACAGGATGGAAGCTGCTCTTGACGAGCCGTTCATCCTTATTCACGAGAAAAAGATCTCGAACATGCGCGATCTTCTGCCGATCCTCGAGCAGGTTGCCAAACAGGGCCGTCCGCTGCTGATCATTGCCGAAGACGTCGAAGGCGAAGCGCTCGCGACGCTGGTCGTGAACAAACTGCGCGGCACGCTGAACGTTGCCGCCGTTAAGGCCCCCGGCTTTGGCGACCGCCGCAAGGCAATGCTTGAAGACATCGCGGTCCTCACGGGCGGCAAGGTCATCACTGAAGATCTTGGCATCAAGCTCGACGCGATCACCACGGACGACCTCGGCCGTGCGAAGAAGATCACGATCGACAAGGACAACACGACCATTGTCGAAGGCAGCGGTGCCGCGGATGCGATCGATGGACGCATCAAGACGATCCGCAACCAGATCGAGGAAACGACCTCGGACTATGATCGTGAAAAACTGCAGGAACGTCTGGCCAAATTGGTCGGCGGTGTTGCGGTGATCAAGGTAGGTGCAGCGACCGAGACCGAGATGAAGGAAAAGAAGGCCCGCGTTGAAGACGCAATGCACGCGACCCGTGCCGCGGTCGAAGAAGGAATCGTCGCCGGCGGCGGCGTCGCTCTTGTTCGTGCCGCCAGCGTGCTTGACGGGTTTACGGCAAGCGAAGAGGACTCCGACGAACAGATCGGCGTCAACATCGTTCGCCGCGCGCTCGAAGAACCGCTTCGCCAGATCGCCGCAAACGCCGGGAAAGAAGGCGCAGTGATCGTCGGCAAGGTCGCCGAAGGCAAAGACAGCTTTGGCTTCAACGCCGCTACCGAGAAGTTCGAAGACCTCGTCAAGGCCGGCGTCATCGACCCGGCAAAGGTCACCCGGACCGCTCTGCAAAATGCAGCCTCCATCGCCGGCCTCATGCTAACCACCGAAGCCATGATAGCCGACGTCCCCGAAGAAAAGGGCGACGGCGGCATGGGCATGCCCGGCGGCGGCATGGGCGGCATGGGCATGGGAATGTAAGATTGCCATTCCGCTCTCGTCGCGAAGAGAATGATCCGATCGGAAGGTCGGATCATTCTCTCTTACAGACAGCGATTTCCTCAGACCTGAACGAGTATATGACAAAAATAATTGCTCAAGACCTTTCCGACTACCACGATCAGTCACTATATGAGCCGGAAAATGCTCAATTCGTGGAGGATGTTGAATCGACCATTCTCGAACATTTCCCCTCGAAAGGAACTGTTGAAATTGATTACGAGACTACATATTTAAGTTACCGCAAGGAAGGTGACAGTATTACGATTGAGCGCCTTTTCACCTGGTCAGGAGAGCTAGAACATTCGGACCTAAAACTTTACGGGAAGATTAAGGTGCGAGCGAAATACACGCCACAAGGATCGGAACCAGCCATCTTAGAGTTGGTTCATGCATGGGATTATGAGGACGATCTAAGTAAGTAATCGCCATATTTTAGTATGCGAAAGTCTACCAACTCGCGGACAGTTGCGATTCAAATGTATCTACATTGAGATGTCCGGGAACAACGGGCAACCCTTGCAAAACGACTTCGACCCATACCCATTAAGTTAAACAGCAAATATGAATATTGAACTCCTGCTGGAGAAGATTGCAAGCGCTGAAAGGCTTCTTGTTGATAGTGGTCTGAAGCGTGATTTGGAGGCGTGGACATCCGCGCTTGGTCAAGCGGACGTACAAAACAATCTAGTTCGTTTAAAGGAAATTTCCGAAAAAGCGCTTGAAGGTTTTGCTTCGTTGGAGGAGGGAGGCCTTCGAGAGGTGCTTGATAAGATTCTTCCAACTGACGAAACTGTGGCTGACCTTGAGGTCGAGACCAAACTTGAAGAACTCACGAGCGACCCGAGCGCGGATACATCAACATTCCATTCTCGACTTCTAAATATCCTAAATCAGGTTAACAGCACGGCAACCCAGAATATTGCGCGCCTTAAAGAGCTAAAGAATACGTTTGCCGTTTATGTCCCGGCTCAAGAGGCTGAAACCGCGATGTCCGGTAAGGCGTTACTTGCTATCATCTTCAATGACAGTGAAGTTATTTACAGCCTGCCCCATTTCGCGAAAAAGTTGAGCCGTTGGGACAGAACGCTGCGCATGTATCACTCTTTAGTAACCAATGAATCGCCAGAAGACATCGGCCTTACCGGGGTTCATGGCGGTTCGATTGACGTGGTTGTAAATCTGAATCTGGATGTCGCGCTCGACATAACCGAAGTCATGCGTTATGGGTTTATAGCTCTAAGCGCCTATCTTTCGTACCGTATCGCAAAAAGCGATTTAGTAAAGAGCTATGGGAAGAACAAAGAGCTGCTCGAGCTCGATAAAAAGCAAGACGAACTAATGCTCGCGAATATTAAGCGTTCGATGGAGGACGCTCTAAAAGAGCGCTATTTAAAGGAGGGAGCCAAATCCAAGAAAGTGGCGACAGAGTCACCCGAGGTCAAAATCGAACAAATAAGTGATCTGTTTAGCGAACACATAGCAAAGGGAAACGACATTAAACTCCTGACGTCGGGTGAAAAAGACTCCGATGAGGCCGAAACGACGGGACCACAGCCGTCCGAGGCTCTGCGGGATGAGTCACTAAAGGCGCGAGCATTGCGCAAGCAAGTCTCGTCAAAGGACCTTAAACTGTTAACTGCGAAATACTCAAGTCACGAATCTGACGACGAAGAACAAACTTAGTCAATGCACGGATCGAGCAAAACTAGATCCGGCTCACAATTTCGGAAAATCCAAAAGGAAAATCAGGGCCGCGGTATTGCACATTTTCTCGCGGCTATCCCGCTATATTTGCGGCGAAGCTGTGCTTCACCGATAGGCCAAGACAACTCTTCGCGGCTATGCCGCCGTTTGTCGTGGCCGAACGGCCTGGCACTTGGCTTTTATCGGAAAACGGGTGAAGTACAACAATCTAGCCGCAGATTTGCGATACGCGGCCGTTATTCAGAAGTGAAAGAACGAGCTGACCGTTTCGCTCAACCAATACCTCGCATAGAATATGGCCTGTGCTATTATCACAATGTCATGGCCGTATTGATCGACAATTTCAACGAAGTCATTACCGTTAACGAAGCGGGCGTCTGGCGGGTTAAGGGTACGCGTGTTTCGATCGATTCAGTTCTGCATGCTTTCAACAACGAAGGTGCCTCACCGGAAGAGATCGTCTGGCAGTTCGACACGCTCGATCTTACGAAGGTTTATGCCGTCATCACTTACTATCTAAACAACCGCGAACGCGTAGATAAGTATCTCGCCGAAAGCGAAAAGGCAAAACGTAAGATCTTTCGCCAAATTGACAAAGATTTCCCGCGAGCCGGCCTTCGGGAAAAACTCCTCGCCCGTCGAAACGCTAAATGATCCGATTCTTAACGGACGAAGATTTCAGCGGCAGGATCGTCCGCGGTTTGCGGAGACGTTCGCCCGAAGTCGATCTAATAAGGTGTCAGGAGATCGGCCTTCGGACCGTACACGATCGTGTCCTTCTCGAACATTCGGCCAAATGGATCGCGTCTTACTTTCCCGTGACTATCGCACGATGATGCCTTTCGCCCTGGAACGCGTCGCACAAGAGCTTCCGATGCCTGGCGTGATCATCGTCTCACAAGACTTCCCTATTCGAACCGCGATCGAAGAACTTGAGTTCATCGCCCAGTGCGGCGAACCGGAAGATTTTGTGGACAAGGTCAGGCGACTGCCCCTTTAAATAGGCCCGCAATTCGGCGATTTCTCTCCGCTCGGGTGACAAACGACGTAAATCCAACAAACTTAAGTTTGTAGGACGCGGATGGTGGGCGGGTTTGCTGAGAGATTTGCTGGGCGGCTGGTAGAATTTAGTTACGATGAACGAACGGTATAGCCGGCAGATACTTTTTGCTGAGATCGGCAGGGCCGGGCAGGAGCGGCTGTTGGATGCGCGGGTGTTGCTGGTCGGGTGCGGGGCGCTTGGGGCTTCGCATGCGGAGATGCTGGCGCGGGCTGGGGTTGGACGGCTGAGGATAGTGGACCGGGATTTTGTGGAGTTCACAAACCTTCAGCGGCAGACGCTGTTCAAGGAATCGGACGCAGCCGAAAGAATACCAAAAGCTATCGCGGCGAAGCGGCGCATCGCGGAAATAAATTCCGGGGTCGAGGTCGAAGCGGTTGTCGCGGATATCAATAATTCGAACGTCGAATCGCTGATCGAAGACTGCGACATCGTGCTCGACGGAACGGATAATTTTCAGATCCGCTATCTGGTGAACGATGCGTGCGTCAAATTTGGCACGACGTGGATCTACGGTGCGGCCGTTTCAAGCTACGGCACCACGATGACCGTGATCCCGGGCGAAACGCCTTGTCTTCGCTGCATCTTCGACGAAATTCCCGACGCCGGAAGTTCTCCGACCTGCGACACCGCCGGTGTGATAATGCCGATAATTTCAAGCATTGCGTCCGTCCAGGTTGCCGAGGCGATCAAACTCATTGTCGGCGATCTTGATTCCCTCCACCGCTCTCTTATCCAGATAGACATTTGGCGGAACGATTGGCGAAAGATAAAACTGGCCGGGCCAGAGCCGGACTGTAAAACATGCGGACAGCACAGGTACGAATTCCTTGACGCCGACGCGGTCGAATTCTCAGCCGTCCTCTGCGGCCGCGACGCCGTCCAGATAGCTCCGGGGCGGCCCGTCACGATCGATCTTTCAGGATTTGCCGCAAAACTTTCCAATATTTCGGGCGTCAAATGGAATGAATATCTTGTGCGGTTTACCGTAAACGGAAATGAGATCACACTGTTTGCCGACGGCAGAGCGATCATTAAAGGAACGGACAATGTCGGAGAGGCCCGCAGTCTGTACGCACGATATGTTGGAACTTAGCGGCGGTACCGCGCGGGTGCTGCTTTTGGAGCCGATTTGACCTATGCCCTATGACGAAACCCTGGCAGACCGTACCCGCTCGATAATTGCCCGGACGGAGAGCGACGTCGAAGAGAAACGAATGTTCGGCGGAATATGTTTTATGGTCAACGGCAAGATGTGCGTCGGTGTCAAATCCGATCGGATGATGGTCCGGTTCGATCCGGCGCTTACCGATGAGATCATGGAAAAGAACGGTGTTGGCCCGATGGATTTCACGAAGCGCACGCTAAAAGGCTTTGCATTTGTCGAGATCGAAGTTCTGGCGACTGACAAGGAACTGGAGTACTGGGTCGCTCTTGCCCTCGACTTCAACAAACGCGCCAAACCGGCTCGAAAAAAGCGTTCCCAATGAAATTGGCATTGGGACGTACACACAAGGGGTGGAAGTATGAACAAAATGCCGAAAGTAGTGATAGTAGGCGGCGGATTTGGCGGCCTCTGGGCGGCCAAGGCGCTGGCGAACAAGGCAGTGGATGTTACGCTGGTTGACCGTAAGAATCATCACGTTTTCCAGCCGCTCCTATATCAGGTGGCGACGGCTGTACTATCGCCGGGCGAGATCGCAACGCCGATCAGGCGAATTCTCCATTACGCAAAAAATATTGAGGTCATCCTCGGCGAGGTCACCGGTTTCGATACGGACCGGAAGACAGTTCGCCTTGATAACGGGGCGGAGCTGGAGTTCGAGTATCTCATAGTCGCGGCCGGTGCACGCCATGCTTATTTTGGCCACGACGAATGGGAAGTTTCAGCCCCGGGACTGAAAACGATAGAGGATGCGGTCGAGATCCGCCGCCGGGTGCTGCTCGCCTTTGAGCTTGCGGAACGACAGTCCTATCTACGCGGCAAGGGCGAAAACCTGAACTTTGTCGTTGTCGGCGGCGGGCCAACAGGCGTGGAACTCG
>JADLDC010000440.1 GCA_020846885.1 Acidobacteriota bacterium
GAGCTGCGGATTGACGACGAACTTCCCCTTCTCGATCATGGCATCCTTGCCGCCAAACGGGTTGTCCGGCCCGGCGTAACCCTGCACGACGCCCTTCATAACCGGGCCTTCCTGGGCGATCGTGTCGCGGAGTTCGAACTTTCTTATAAATCGCCGCCGGGCTTCGTCATAAAACCTTTTCCCTGTAACGCGTTCGATTATCATTCCGAGCACGATGTAATTCGTATCCGAATAATCCCAGCCTTTTCCCGCTTCGAACGGGGCCTTCGCGTCGAACAGATATGCAAGCCGTTCTTCCGCCGTCCAAACCTTCATCGGATTCGCGGTGAGGAAATCGGTGAATTCCTTTTTGAATTCATACCGCACGAGGCCGCTGGTGTGATTCATCAGCATACGAATAGTGACATCTTCCGCATTCGGCAGTCGGTTGAACCATCGCTCTTTACCAAGATATTTTTCGATCTTGTCATCCAGGCCGAGTTTGCCTTCCTTGACCAACTGCAGTGCAGTCGCCGCAGCCAACGTCTTCCCGGTGCTGCCAGCCAGCATCCGGTCGTTTGCCTTCATGGCTCGCTTGGTGTCGCGGTCCGAGTATCCGACCGCGAGTCCAAACGATTCACCATTTGGCAAGACGATGCCGAATGTTGCCCCCGGGAATTTACCGGCCTTGTGCCATTCGTCCAATTTGAGTTGTAGCGCGTTCTTAAGGTCATTGCCGCCAACCGCCGCGGCTTGTGTCTGAGCTTCCAGCCGCAATACAAACAAAGTGCAAAAAAGGAATAGCAGGCCGATCGTAGCACGGCGACTCATTTCGACTTCTCCTTAGAAATGGCTGGAGCGCCCGACTTCATAGCCTTCTCTTTTTCTGTGCAGCCGCCGGGGTCGATGGTCGACGCGCCGTTGGCGATCTTCCAGCCGGCTTCGGTGCGTACCAGGTTGAACTGATTTATCCCACAGTGCGACAGCTTATCGCCGACAAAGAAAACATATCGGCCCCATACCATCGCCCAATCGCCATCGACCTCAACCTTTGGCGCATACATAGTTTCTCTTATGACAGCGGCCTTGTCGGTAAAGAATTTCGAGAATGTGTCGCGGCCGATCATATCGAGCCGCATTTTTCCGTCCTTCATTTTTCGAATACCGGCGAGCTGCGATTCCGGCCCGGTGTGCAGATCGATGATGCCCTGCGGATTAGCGGCCGCCATTTCGTCGAAAAGTTTGTTTACTACACCAAGGGCAGCCGATCTGTCATCGCTCTTTTGAGCGGTAACAGTAAATGAAAGCACAGCCATTGCCAAGATCAGTTTTATTGTCTTATACATATTCTCTCCCGATCGTCGATCACATCTGTGGCCCGGCCTTTACAGTTTTGCGCGGCAGTTTTCCGTCCATCATCGCGGTCTGATAAACAAACGCGGCTATGATCGTCGATGCCTGCTTCATATCGTCGGCCTGGATCCGGTCGAAATTGTCCTGGTTCGAGTGGTGCGTGCGGGTATCGTACTCGACCTCGTCCTGTATGAACTGAAAGCCGGGAAGCCCGATCGCGTCGAACGACAGGTGATCGGTTCCGCCGGTGTTTGAGAGTGTCAAGGTTTTTGCCCCGAGATCATTGAACGGCGCCAGCCAGGCTTCAAATAGCGGCTTGATGCTCGCATTGCCTTGCAGATATACGCCGCGGATCTTGCCCGTACCATTGTCGAGATTGAAATAGCCCGCAAGTTTATCGTAATCCGGCCCCTTAACGATCGTACCGTTCTTCTTTTCACCAAAATGCTGCTTCACATAGTTCGCTGAACCGAACAAGCCCTGCTCTTCGCCGCTCCACAAAGCTACGCGAATGGTGCGTCGTGGTTTTAGGCCTGACGCGAGAATAATGCGTGCGGCCTCCATTACGGCGGCGCTTCCGGCCCCGTTATCCGTTGCGCCTGTCGAGCTATGCCACGAATCAAGGTGAGCCCCGAGCATTACAACCTCGTCCTTCAAAACAGGATCGGTACCCGGTATTTCCGCGATCGTGTTGTACTGCATCGGATCGTCGTCGTAATACTGTGCATCAACCTCGACGGTCATCTTCGGCTTAGCGCCGTTATTGATCATACGAACGATGCGGTTGTAATCTTCCGAAGCGACCGTCACCTGCGGCAGCATATTCGCCTCATATTTCTTATTCTGCGGCTGGAACGCGGGCGAGTCGAAGATATCGTTGATCGATCTGATCTCGGTCGGCATTTCAACCGCAACATTTGCTCCCTGAACAAAAAATGTTCCGCCGCTGCCCTGGCCGCTATTATAAAGAGTTACGGACGCACCTTCTTCCTGAAGGAACCGTATTCTTTTCACATCCTGGTTAAAGCTATCAACGAATCGCTTGATGATGTCTGCGGGTGGAAGTCCCGAGCCGCTCGAGTCTGATGGCGGCGCGGCAGAGGCCATCTTGGCCAGGTCTTCGTCGCTGTACCGGCTCAATAGCGCTTTGTCGAGCGGTTTTATCGGGCGTTCACCGGTCATCAATATGATCTTGCCCGCAAGCTGGCCTTTATATTTGGCAAACTCAGCTTCGGTTTTGGCGTTGAACAGAACGACTTCGCTTGTTACCGCTCCTTTTGTCGAGGGCGACCATGCGTTTGGGTAAGCGATGATCGGAATGTACTGAGGATCAGTCACAGCAGCCGTAAATTTTCTCAACGCCCAGCCGCGCCCAAACGGGCCCCAAGATTCAAGATGAGCATTTTGCATTCCCCATTCCTTCATCTTGTCGCGTGTCCATTCGTTCGCCCGCTTCATATTCGGTGATCCCGTCAAACGTCCGCCGATGTTATCGGTCAAAAAAGAGAGCGTCTGCATATACTGCGAACGGTTCATTCCTTCATCGCGAATGCGGTCGATAGCTTCTTTCGGAGCGGTATAAACGGCCGGCCTTGCGGCTGTTTGCGCAGCGGCAAGATTCGGCAAAAAGATCGCGGCCACCAGGGCAGCACTGATAAGACGATTGGTGAATTTTCTATTTCTCATTTTTCGACGCATGTAATTTCGAGATGTTTGTGCCGCGATCGGCAAAGGCGGCGGCAATGCCTCTAACGTATAGAACCTTCGTTTGTTCGCGGTTTTTACCGGACACGGTCTTTGCAAAACGGTCCGATGCGAGTTTTATCGAGATCAGATCCCCGCAACCGCGATTCCGTCGGGCACTTTCCCTGTCTCAACGCGTCCGAGCACCCTGCCGGAATCCATATCTAACTTGAGTACAACGTCCGGGTCGCCCGCGGTTACAAAGGCCGTTTTCCCGTCGGCAGAAAATACCAGCCCAAGCGGGGTGCTTTCAAGCTTTATTCGCTTTATTTCTTTCCGGGTGGCGGCGCCAATTACCAATAATTCTTTCGTCGCGATCATAGTACACACCACCAACTTGCCGTCCGGCGTGAATTTGACGCGATAAGGCCTTCCACCAATGTTGATCTTTGCGGCCGACTTATAGCCAACGACATCCACCACCTCGGCCATTCCCTCGGCATTCAGTCCTACCCAGACCTCCTTACCATCAGGCGAAAGATCAATTGCCTCCGGCTGTTTGCCGACCGCAATGTGTGTAACCGGCCGCCGTCCGGGTGTGAGCGGAGGCAGTTCGATCGCTGAAACCGAATCGGACCCGATGTTCGCCGTGTAGAACTTTCTCTGGTCGGCCGTTCCGACAACCATGTGTGAGCCGTTCTGGCCAGTGCCCATGATCCAATCGATCTTATTTGCCGCGGGATCGTACCGGGCGATCGCCCGATTTGCCTCAGCAGTGAAATAGAGCCGGCCGCCTATCAAATGCAGGCCATGCGGCCGAAGGAGGGGTGAAATATCAACACGGCGGAGTTCTTTTGCAGTTGGGATGTCGATCACCGAGATCGAATTGCCGGGCGTTTGTGCTCCATAATTGGCGACATAGGCCGTTGTTCCGTCCACCGACAGCACGACCTCGTGCGGTCCGGTCCCGGTCGGAACCTTTGCCGTTAGCTTCATTTCGACGGGATCGATGATCGCCAGCGTCGCATCATCCTTATTAAGCACCACCAAAACCGGCTTCGTCTGCCCTATCACGATGGTGTAACTCCGGAAAACCAAGATTATCCCCAAGAAACCGAGCACCAACAGTCGTTGCTTCTTCATAGTTAATGATATATAGGACTGCACCGTGATACTAAACTTGTACTTCGGGCCCCCAAACTGATTTGTGACGAAACGTTTTTGCCTGTGACGAAAGGCGCTTTCTCCACATAGAAGAATGCGAAACCTACTCTTCAGCAATTTCTCGGCAACCTTAGACGCAGAGGTCCATCCCGTAGTTCGTAATTGCCCTTGACTCTGTGCCTCGCCGGTCGCAATCTTACGCCTCGTTTCCAAATAGCTCGAGCAGCCTTTCGCGGTAATTGCGGCTTAGCGCCAATTCGGTACCGCTTCGCAGGATCACCGCGTAATCACCGCTGAACATTGGATGCAGTTCCTTGATGCGGTCGATGTTGACGACCGTCGAGCGATGGATACGGAAAAACTTGTCCGGGTCCAGCTTTGCCTCGATACCGTTCATCGTCTCGCGGATCATATGTGATTCGCGGCCGGTGTGCAGCTTTACGTAATTGCCCGCCGCCTCAATATAATCGATGTCATCGACCTTTAGGAAAAACACACGGCCGACCGATTTTACTACCAGGCGTTCAAGATATTTCTTTTCGGTCTTCAGGTCTTTGATCAGCGACGCGAGCCGCTCGTCCAGTTGTCCTATGCGCTTTGTCTCTATCTGGCTCCGGGCATGCTCGACCGCCTTGTGAAGGCGTTCGCGATTGAAGGGTTTCAACAGATAATCAAGCGCGTGTACATCAAACGCCTGAATGGCGTACTGATCATAGGCGGTAACAAAAATGACCGCGGGCATTGCTTTTTCGTCCAATGACTTGACCACTTCAAAACCGTTCTTTTCCGGCATTTGAATGTCAAGGAATACGAGGTCCGGCCTCTGCTCGTTTATTGCCTTTACGGCTTCCTGGCCGTTGCCGCATTCGCCGATGATGTGAATGTCATGCTCGTCGCGCAGAA
>JADLDC010000441.1 GCA_020846885.1 Acidobacteriota bacterium
CGACTACGCTTCCCGGAGAAACTTAAGGAGGTCAAACTACCGAATAACCCCCTTTAAAAACGGATCTACAAACACCGGCAAACAAGGATGCTAAACCCTATTTCCACAACTTTTGACACAGACTCCACTTGGGCTATTTGAAGGAAGTTTATCTACTGGCATAATATCCGCAACAAGACGTTTACCGAGCATTGGAGAAGTTGTCCAGATTACTGCGCCAGTGTCGCCCGGAAATAGTGGAAGTCCACTTATGAACTCGGAAGGTGAAGTGATTGGAGTAGTTACATTTGACATAGCTAAAGGACAAAATCTTAACTTTGCAATTTCAAAAAGACTTTTGGAAAGGTTACTTTGTCCCCAAGACCCGATTGGTTTGTATAGGTAACGAAAAGCGTTCGGTACTTTCGGTTTGACGCAAAGGGTGCGTCCGTTTTCGTGTTTTGGTGTATAATTCAAGTTGTTATGGACGTGAGTTTAATTGAAACCAATCCTGCCGTAATGATGGGCAAACCTGTGATCGCCGGAACACGAATTACTGTTGAGTTGATCCTTGAAAAACTTGCTGCCGGAGAAACCGTCGAACAAATTCTCGACGCTCATCCGCGTTTGACCAGACAGGCAATTTCGGCCGCTTTGTTATACGCAGTTCAGAGTTTACCTACCTTTTCGCCGGCAGCGGTATGAATCTTCTAGCGGACGAAAGCGTTGACCGGCAAATCGTTGAGCGATTGCGGCAGGACGGACACGACGTTTTATACATTGCCGAAGTCGAGCCGAGCATTTCCGATAATATTGTTTTTGACCGTGCTAATGAAAAGTTTGCCTTGTTGGTAACGGGAGATAAGGATTTTGGCGAGATAGTTTTCAGAGATAACCGTCTGAGTTCGGCCGGAGTTATTCTGATTAGGTTGGCGGGTTTGTCCGCCGAAAAGAAGGCTGAGACTGTTTCGAACGTTTTTCGTGAGCGCGGAGCAGAGTTTGCGAATCATTTTAGCGTCATTGCTCCGGGTAAAATTAGAATTCGTCCGAAAGAGACAGCTTAAAAATAACGCCGCACCGAACGATCAATGGACGCGAAGGCGAAACAGCGACTTTGTTATCGCGTTGTCTTGTTTCCCTTAACTTGCGTGTAATCGGTTTCGCCCCACGTCAACGCCGTCGTTGGGTATCTTCCATTCGTGATTGTTGATCCTTGTCAAAAATAGTATTTTGGCGATTATGCCAAAATTTTCCCTTAAGATCATTTTGTCGGGAAAACGGTCCGTCCCAGTGTTTGCCGGCCTGTTGCTTATATTTTCATCGGCCGCTTTTGCTCAGTCTCTGCCGGTTGCTCCAAAGCCCACGGGAAGTTATAGCGTCGGGACGCAAGAATTTTCTTTGATCGACAATTCGCGTCCCGAAACTTTGACTGACGATGTCAATGACAAACGTGAGCTTTACATTCGCGTTTGGTATCCGGCACAGAATGTTCCCGCTGATGCCAAACCGCAGCCGATCTTCGGCAAACAAACGAATGAGATCGCCGAAGTCCTCGCCGCAAGCCTGCGTTTGCCAAGAGGCGCACTAAATTTTCTTGCCCTTGTCCCGTCACATTCTTACCCTGACGCGCCGATCGCCGCGAAAGGCAAATTCCCTCTGATCATCTTTTCGCACGGCTATTACCAGGGTTTCGCCGCACAGAATGCCGTTCAAATGGAAGAATTGGCGAGCCACGGCTATGTTGTTTTTGGCATCGGGCATACCTACGAAACGGTCCTCAACGTTTTTCCTGACGGCCGCGCAGTTCCCGCCGGAAAGCCGCTGCTGTTCGAACCGAATTCAAAAGCAAACGAATTGACGAAAGCATATACCGAGTCAAAGACCGCCGCAGAAAAGGCCGCCTACGCCAGACGGCTCGTTTTGCTTTCGCCGGCAATCGACCGTTTGCGTGTTTGGACGGCCGACGTCGCTTTTGTAATGGACGAGATCGAACGGATGAACGCGGGCAAGGCCAAAAGCATATTTGCCAATAAACTCGATCTTAAAAGGATAGGCGTAATGGGAATGTCCTTTGGCGGAGCGGCCGCCGGACAAGTTTGCCTCAAAGACAAAAGATGCCGCGCCGGGATAAACATGGACGGCCGACAACACGGCGACCTTTACGCAAACGGGTTAAAACGTCCGTTTATGTTCATGAACAACGAAACACAGGATACCGGCATCAACCGTGATATCTTTCAAGCGGCCCGTTCGGATGCCTACTTTGTGACGGTCAAGGGCGCGAAACATTTAAATTTCTCCAACTTTAACCTGTTTTCCGCACTAGACCGCGGAAACCAGATCTTAGGCAAAATTCCCGGCGACCGAATGGAGAAAATAATGAGCACTTATACTTTGGCATTTTTCGACAAGTATTTGAAAAACATTGACTCGCCAATGCTTGAAAGATCGCCGCCTGACTTTGCCGAAGTCGTTTTTTCAACGAAGCGTTAAATGACCTAACGCCGGACAGATCATTGGACATGAAGGCGAAACTGCGGCTTTGTTTTCGCGTTGTCTTGTACCTTCAAACTTGCGTGATCGCGTTTTGCTTGCGGCATCTCGATCGTTGAGCGGCGTACTCTTCCGTCTTTAACAAACGGTGACCCGTTTTCCTTAGAATCATCCGAGACAGATATATCGTCTCTCGCGAAGGAGTTCAGAATGATAAGGTCTTTCGTCCGCGATACCTATATTACCTATATATTGTGCGTGTTCGCGTTGGCACTCTTTGGCTTTCCCCTCGCATCGTTCGCGCAAACCGCGCCCGGCGTCGGCTTTCGCCCCGTATCCATTGACGATCCTGTAAACGGCGGCACCTTCCCCGGCTACGTGTTCTACCCCTCGACCGAGCCCAGCCAAACCACTTGGCTCGGCCCGTATGAACTGAAAGCCGCCCCCGACGCAGCAGTCACAAAAGGCAGCAAACCGCTAGTGGTTATCTCGCATGGCCACGGCGGTTCCGCCTTGGGCCATCATGATCTGGCGGCTTATCTCGCCAGGCACGGTTTCATCGCGGCGTCGCTCGAACATCCGAAAGACAATTTTCATGACACGAGCGGTACGGGCACAGCCGCTGTGCTAGTGGGACGGCCGATCCAGATAAAGGCCATGATCACTGCCCTGCTCAACGACTCGAGTTGGGAGATCGATGCAAGCCGCATCGGTGTGGCCGGGTTTTCCGCTGGCGGCTATACCGCACTGATGGTAGCGGGAGCGGTCCCCCGATTCGAGCGCTTCATTGATTACTGCAAACAGCAGCCACAGGATGCCGAGATCTGCGCCCCGTTGGAAAAAGTGAAACCCAAAGGAAAGGCAAAGGCGGAACTGGCCGCGCTGCAAGCCGATCTTCACAAATGGGGCAGCCCCGCCGATCCGCGCGTAAAGGCAGCATTCGTAATGGCACCCTTGAGCGTGCTATTCGACAAGACGGGACTTGCGCAGATGCGGACCCCGATCTTCTTGTATTACGGCCAGGATGACCGTGTGCTGCTGCCCAAATACAACGTCTTGCACATCGCGCCGCTGATCAAGACACCGGCTGGGATCAAGTCTATCCCAAAAGCGGGGCACTATGTCTTCCTGAGTCCGTGTTCACCTAAACTCATGGATGCCGCACCGGCTATCTGCAACGATCCTCCGGCGTCGATAGGACAGCCGTGCATCGCCTACTAAACGCAGATGCTCTTGCTTTCTTCAACCGCACACTACGCGTTTCGACGCCGCAATGAGAGAGACTCCTGCCCGGCGAACAGCATTTTCAGGCGGTCAAAAGCGGCTCGGAATTCTCCTCGATTCCGGCCCTGATCGACTGCATCGCGATGTCGTCGAAGACAAAAATGCAGTCGCGCCCGCTTTCCTTTGCCCGATACAGTGCTTTGTCGGCGGCGTTGATCAGCTCTCCCTCATCAGAATCCACTTGAGGGAAAAGTGTTGTTAGGCCGACACTCACGGTCAGTTGTCCGCATGTCGCCGAGCCTCTGTGCTCGATCGACAGCTCCCTCACATTGGCTACCGCTTTCTCGACGATCAACAGCGAACCCGCCGCATCGGTTCCGCCTAAAACCAGAGCGAATTCCTCGCCGCCAAACCTTGCAACCAGGTCGGTCGGCCGCTTAACGGTCTCGGCAAATGCCTCGGCAACCCGCTGAAGACAATCGTCGCCGGCCTGATGCCCGTAAGTATCATTAAAGCTCTTGAAATGGTCTATATCAAAAAGGGCCAGCGAGATCGGCGTCTTAAACCGGATCGCCCGATGCCATTCGTCGGCAAGGAAACTTTCAAACCTGCGGCGGTTGCCGATACGTGTCAGTCCGTCAGAATTTGCAAGATTTACAAGTATTGCATTTGCCGCCGCAAGGTCGGCCGTTCGCTCATTTACAAGAAGCTCGAGCCGGCGTTCTCGGGCTTCCAACCGGCGAACACTTGCCTTCCAAACGAACAAAAGGACCGCCGCAAAAACAAGTGAGCAAAGCACATAAAACAGCGTGGTCTGATAGAAGTACGGCCTGAACTCGATGGAAAGCTGCTCGCCCGCTTCATTCCAGACGCCATCGCTGTTTGCGGCCTTTACCTGAAAAGTGTATTTTCCCGGCGGAAGATATGAATACGTCGCGGTCCGTTCGGTTCCAGCGTCGATCCAATCCGGATCGTGGCCGACGAGTTGGTACATGAACCTGGTCTGCTCAGATTTGATAAGGCTGATACCGGTAAAACGGATCTCTACGTCACGCTTGCCCGGCGGCACTTCGAGGCCGCCCTGGAAATGTACCGGCTCGCGTTCGACCAGTACCTCTTCTATGACCACAGTAGGCGGAAGCGGATTTGGCTTTTCGGCCGAAGGGTCAACGACCGCGATGCCGTCCTGCGTCGGAAACCAGAATTTTCCGTCCTCGGTACGCAAACTGGCCGGCTGGCGTCCGCCGTTGCACTCGTTTGACAACATTCCGTCACCCTTGCCGTATCCGACGCTGTTGATCTTGCTTATCTTTCCGTCCGCCAGGTCGTTTAGCTCCTGACGCTTTACCCGATAGATCCCCCGATTCGAACTGATCCAAAAATAACCGGCCTGATCTTCTTCGATCGCAAAGACGCCGCTGTTATAAAGTCCATTCGCCTCGGTATAGTTTACGAACCGGCCGTCCTTGAACCGGCTCATTCCTTCGTCGTAGGTCCCTATCCATAAAGTTCCGTCGCCATCCTCATAGATAGTGCGGACATAGTTACCGGCCAGCCCTTCGTTCTTTGTATAGTTTGTAAATCGGCCGTTCTCAAACTTGCTCAATCCGCCATAACCGCCAAACCACAATGTCCCTTTCGAATCTTCGAAAATAAGGGTCATGAATTCATTTGGCAGCCCGTCCTTTGCAGAAAACTGGGCTGTCACCGTGTAGTCGTTAAATCGAAGCAGGCCCTTGTTCGTAGCCGCCCATACATTTCCCGCCCGGTCACCGCGGATCGCGAACACATGCGAACCCCTAAAGAGTATTTCGGCCTTCCGGTCACGAACCAGATAAATGCCTCCATTCAGGCCAACCCACATATTTCCCGACGGGTCTTCCCACAATGACTGAACCGACATGCGCTCCGGCCGCCATTTGTCCGCCGGCGCCGTACCCGCGGGCGAGGTAAGTTCCAGCGGGCGAAATTTGCCGTTGCTGTAAATGCTAAGGCCGCGACTGGTTCCGATCCAAACATCGCCCTTTCGGTCGCGATAAAGCGGATAAACCTCTGGATGATCTATGCCGTCCGCCGTTGAAAATGTCTTAATTACCTGCTTTCGACGACGGTACAGCCCGCGGTCCGTTGCAAGCCAGCTGTTGCCTTCGCGGTCGTTAAATACCGATTGGATAGAACCCGCCGTCAGCCCTTGTTCGGCCCCCCAAAGCACAAGATCGTCGCCCTTTGCCTGGACCAATCCAATGCTTCGGCTCGCCGCTCCGCCGCTTGAGAACCAGACGCTTCCATCGTCTTCTTGCCAAAATGAATGATAAAGAGAATTTCGAGGAAGGCCCTCTCGTTCACTAAATGTCTTCAGCATTCCGCCCCGGATCCGGTGCACGCTATTTTCGCCGAGCCAAAGGCTGCCCTCGCGATCAACAAACGTGTTGACCCGGTATGTCAGTTTCGACAGATCAATAGCCGTCTTAAAGACCTGTCCGCCGCGATACTCGGTAACTCCTTCGGCACCCACGATCCACTTTGTCCCATCCCGCCCCTTGATCTCGAAATCCTCGCCGAAACCGGGTCGTGTTTCCATGAACTCGAATTTGCCGTCTTGCAGGCTGTACCAGCTTTTTGTTGTTCGATCCTCATCCTCGACCAAAAACTTTAGTATGCCGTCTTCTTTCCGTTCGATCCTGTCAATGTAATGACCGGGAATCTGGTCCGAGGTCATCGAACTGAAGACTCCGTTCCGGTAAACGGTCAGAACTCCGTCTTCCATTGTTGTTCCGTAAACGGTGCCGTCAACATCGCTGAAGATCCCCGTAAACCGGTTGTTGATGATCCCTTTTGTATTGCTTTTGTTGAATGCAGAAAATCGAACGCCGTCAAACCGGACCAGGCCGTCAAAGGTCGTAAACCAAAGATATCCATCCGGTGTTTGCGTGATCTGTCTCACCCCGTTCTGCGGCAGCCCGTTATCCGTGTTCCAGAGGTCGAAACGGTATTGGCCGCTCACAGAAAGTGCGAACAGAAAAAGAATGCAGAAGAATATGCGGGGGCAAAAGTGCGGGTTCATGGGAACAGGGTCGAGGCCGGAAGGTCAGGTGTCGGAACCGGGGAGGCGTGGAAGGGCCGCCCCGAAACACAATTAGAGCAGGAAATTTAACGTTAGTCAATGTAGGTTAGTGCATAACATGTTTATAACAGTGGATTTAGCGAACGGTCTCAGTACACCTTAGCCACTTCAACGCCGGTGTAATAGTGTTTGATAATGTCCTCGGCCTTGACGCCCATTTTGGCTAGGCCGTAGGCGCCGTATTGGCACATGCCTACGCCGTGGCCCCAGCCGCGGCCGGTGAAGGTGTAGCTGACGGCAGTTGTGCCGGAATAGCGTTTGTCCAAGACAAACAGCTGTTCCCGCAGCCGCAAGGCAGATCTGATCTTTCCGCCTTTCAGCGTTTTCACGCCATTCGAGCCGACTATCTCAAGCTCGACCGCACGACGCGAATAGCCTCGCTTTGTCACATTAACGTCGTACAGCGTGCCAATGCCGCGGACGTATCTCGACAGCCGCGATTGCACCGCTCCGGCGCTCAAGGTAGCCGTCCAGTTTGTAAACGGCGACATATTCTCCGCAACGGTCGGCGAATCGGTCGGCTCGATCTCAAGGTAGGAGACCGCACCGGTGCCGTCGGTTTGAAAGCGCACGTTCTCGCCGCCGACCAACGCCGCTTCCTTGACGGGATAAACTGACGCGCCGAATTCGCGAAAGAGAAAAACGTCCGGCCTTATCGTCAACTGCCTGTCCGCACGGCCCGACTTTAAGACAAGCTTTCCGTCAACGCTCGCCTTCGTTACACCGCCTTGCAGATCGGGCATCCATTTTTTCTTTTCGTAGATCTGCCGGAACAGCCGCAGCAGCTGCGCCCGCGACAATGCCTTTGTCGGTTTCAGCGTCAGGTCAGGATGCAGAATAAAATAGCCGTCGCGCAGCAGCATCGCAAGCTCGGCCCGGCGTTCACGCGGAACTTCGGCGGCATCGTCAAACGCAAGCTGATAATTGATGTCTGATTCGGTCAACAGCGTGTCCGCCTCGGTCGGCGAATATAGAAAACCTGCCAGAATGCGGGAAAGTTCAAGCGGATAACCCGAGGCCTTTGTGACGGGCGGCAGCGGCTTTCCAAATTTAACGGCAAGCTGATTCAGCCAATTTGAAAGCTCGTTCGCCGCCGGCATTTCATCAAACCAGTCATCGGTCATTTCCGGCGCCGTCAGCGAAAAGCCGTTTGCCGCAAAAAGCGACATCAGCCGGACCATTTCCAGATTTGCGTCGTTTCGCAGCTTTGCCGGTTTTCTCGTCGTCTTGATGGTGAACGGGTCAAAATGCTTATGCCCTTCGAGCGAGCATTCTACGCCGCGAAGATACGGCTCAGCGTGATCAAAAACATTCTCTGAATCTTCCGTCCGCCCGCCGCAGGTCGAGGTGAAATAAGCCATTATCGGCTTGCCGCCGTATGTTGCTATCAAACCGGCGGTCTCACGCACGGCTTGCGTACCCATTTTGGTCTCGATCGAAACGCCCTTGTAAACCTGCGACCAGACCGTCGGCACCATATCGAAACCCTGCGTGCCGTAGCCGTTTATGTTCGCGACCGCATAGGTCCGTGCCGCGATCGCCTGCG